>RXKF01000027.1 GCA_003963235.1 Rickettsiales bacterium | reverse complement strand
TTTTACAAAAATTGAGAAGAAATTTTATTTTAAATTTGAAATTATCAAAATTATTACCTTTATGGCGGCGAGACTATATAGCGTATTTAAATCCCAATGATATGATAGGAAATATCTTTAAATATTTCTCGGATTTATCCAAAGATTTTTTAACATCTTTTCTTACATCTTCTTTAATAAAATTTCCACCAATACCTGTAGAATTAACGGTAAGTTTTAGTTTTCCAGTATACATAGCACCAAGCTCACAATTAAAACTAAATGGCCCATTATCAATAAAAGCGCCTTCATAACCAATAGATGCAATGGCAGCTAATGCATTTCCTAGTGTTAATTTTGCAGAGACCGTGCCAATCTGATTTGGAGCATAGTAGTGATTATTGATAGTTACACCTTTATTTGTAGAACCAACAGCTTTTAATTCGTTATCATTATAGGCAACACCCACCGATATTCTAAAACCTGAATTATCTATAGGATGCCAATCTATCATAATTGGGACAGACTGTAATGTTAATTTACCTTTTAAATCAATTTCTCCATTTTTTAGAGAGTGTTTATAAGTAAAATAATTACCATTAATTCTACCAAAAATAGTATCCGTGATTGGAACGACGATTTCAGCGCCTATTCCTTGTGTACTTAAACGCGGTCCTATAGCTACGGTTCCTGTTTCAGCATATGCATTTGCGCCAATACAGGATGATATTAATGCAATTGCAAGGCTTTTATTTATTTTTTTCATTATTTATCTCTCTTTAATATTTACATTTTTTGTGAATAATCATCAATTGTATCTTGCTCTCATGCACGATAGAAATTCCATGAATCAGATGCATTTGATGCTCCAAGCTAGGATAATACAGAAAATTTTTCTCATTTATATATTTTTTATAAAATTATATCACTATATTATACAGTTTGTAACATAAAAGCGTTATCAAAATGATTTAAACAAATATAAAACATTAATAATTTTTCATCAAGAGATGAGTAGTCGACCAAGCATCTTTTCTTCTATCTATACCAGTGTCGTAATTCATATTACCTTTGTTATCCTGAATTATTTTTACACCCATAGCATTACCAATTTTCCCGCTAAGACCAATATAAGTTGCTATGTGCTCATTATCGATATTATGTCCTTTTTTCTTAAGCTCTGATACTATAGAATCTTTTATACCACTTTCGGTAATTACAATGTTTAGATCATCAAAAAAAGCAGTTTTAGGCAAATCTATTGCTTTTTGCATGTCCATGCCAAACACTATAAGATTTACTATAATTTGTGCCACATTTTGTGGTATTGTATGACCTCCAGGAGTACCAAGAGCTGCCCATGGTTTGCCACTTTTCATAATTATTATAGGAGAATTACTGGATAATTTGTATTTTCCTGGAAAAATATCCATAGGATTTCCTTTTGGTTCAAAGGTTGAGAAGAACATAGAGCTATTCATCCAAATTCCTGTACCTTCGATCATAACTTTACTACCAAATCCCCTACCAAGTGTTTGAGTAGAACTTACAATATTCCCCCATTTATCAACGACTACAAAATGCGTAGTATTTAAGCTTTGCTTCTCATAATTTGTAATAAATTCAGAGGCTTGATCTAAATTAATATTACTAGCAGTTTTGATAAAATTGTCTCTATTGAGTATATTATTTACTATATTCTCTCTTGTTTCAACCGATCCAGACTGAGTCAAACGTACTTCTGCTGCTTTTTTTAAAACTTCTATTAGAATATGTAAATATTCAGCTGAATTATGTTTCATATTTGCTAGGTTAAATTGCTCTAAAACGCCAAGGGCAAAAAGTGATGAAAACCCATTACCAGGCGTGCCTATAGTATAAACATCATATCCTTGATAACTTAATTTTATAGGATCCCACCATTCAGCTATATCGTTATTTAAGTCCGCGAGCGAAAGAAACCCACCAAATTCTTGTATTTGTTTATCTATTTGTTTAGCAATATCTCCTTTGTAAAAAGGGTCAGTTCCTTCTCGAGCTATCAATTCATATGTGTTAGCAAGATCTTTTTGAATCAGTAATTCTCCTTCTTTCAATGGGCGTCCATTAATACCATAAAAAGATTTTGAGTATTCTGAAAATTCATTAAATGATGCTGATATTAAGACAGCCATATAAGGTGAGACAGGGAATCCATCTCTGGCATATATAATTGCACTGTCAAATAGTATATTCCAAGGTAATACTCCATATTTGGAATGCATGCTTTTCCATGAATTTAAATTGCCTGGAGTGGAAATAGACTTAGGGCCTTTCCTATTTTTTTCATAATCTGGTGTAGGGGCTCTCATAAGATCAGAATTTGCTTTAATCGGAAATCTACCACTGCCGTTCAAATAGCTAATCTTTTTACTTTTTGCATCATAAATCAAAGTAGAACCATACCCGCCAAGTCCTGTCATGGCAGGCTCCACCACATTTAGCGTAGAAGAAATTGCGACTGCGGCATCAAACGCGTTACCCCCTTTTTCTAGTATATCTAAACCTGCTTTTGTTGCAAGCGGGTGACCTGTTGCTACAGCGCCAACAGCTTTTTTCTCTACTGCCAATAAAGAAGATGCATTGATTAATAATAGAAAATTGATAAATAGATATAAAAGAAATTTGTTAGTCGCTGACATAAATTGCCCTATTAAAGTAAGTGGATTAATATTTTTCATAATATATTTTGTAAACTATTAAACTTAAATTGTATATAATAATATTTAAAAATAAAAAATTTATATTAATTTACTTGGAAATGGGAGAAGAATTAACTAATGACATTACTCGATTTACTCAAAAATATAAGACATTGATTGGTTCAATTCTTTCAAATATCCTCTTCAAGTTAAATTACTAATATTAAGTAGATTTTACTTTGCTCAAGTACCCTCTACAAAGTTTGTTAATCATTTCAGAATAAAACCTTGCTATAAAATAGGAGGCTAACACAGAACACAGCAAAAATACGATTAGCAAGCAGGCGCTAGATAATCCGGAAAGAGTTTTTGGTGCAATAATATTTCGCATTAATCCAAGGATAATTATATGAAAAAGATACAGCTCGTAGCTAATACTCCCCAAAAAGGCAATTATTTTAGTGGCGATATTTGATTTAAAATGCTTCACATCTGATGATAGAATAACCAATCCTGCGCCAAGTGACATCAAAGAAAATCCTATATCTTCAAAGCCATGAATACCCAATATGAAGTAAACATAGATCATTAGCACAAATCCTGATAATCGTAATAAATTTTTTTGCGGCAAAGACTTTATGTTGTTTTTGACTAAAGCGACTAATATGCCGATAGCGATCGAATCAAAACAGGCAAGATAACTATACATAAAAATGATTTCATCTTTTCTGTTTATATATCGATATATCGGCGCGATAAGCACTATACCCACCAACATAAAAACGATCAATTTAGTCTTTCTAAGTAATAAACAAGTGAGTGGGAAAATTAGATAGAAAAATTCCTCTACAGATAAAGACCAATAAATATTTACTGCATAGTTAAAATATCCGTAATAATCCATCATTAGATTGTGCCAAAAAGTAAGCACAGAAAATATCGTTAATCCGAGTGATGGATTGTCTATCCCTTCTTTGTATACCGAGTTTGTAAATGACTTGAAATCTAAAGCGTAAAACAAGCTAATGACTATTAACGCTAAGATTAATGGCGGCAATATCCTTGCGCACCTAAGGAAATAAAAATGCTTCATATTAACCTGGCTTAAATCGCCATATCTTTTTAAGGCGTTTGAGCTTATCAAATATCCTGATATGACAAAAAATATGGTAACCCCATAATTTCCATTCATTATAAAATTTAAGCTTAAGTGCTCAGAAAAAACTAAGGGGTAACTCAAATGAAAATGCAGAATTAGCACTAAAATGATTGCGAGTCCCCGTAATACATCAATAAGCTCATCTCTCTTTTGAGCGGTATATAAATTCTTCACTTATTACTCGATTCCATCTATAATTTTTGTCATCTTTTCTTTTGCATTACGATCGTGAATAATACTCACTCGCCTGCAAAGAGTTGCTCTGCTCCTAATAATACTTTTTCCAACACTTCATCTGATTCACTAGATTCTAATATACAATTCAATAAATCTTCATTCACCTCTAAACCATATAGTTTGCACAACTTTTGAATATTATCCTTTGCCTCTTGAATATTTATCTTCTCTGGGGTGTTGTCACCACCATTACCTGACAATATCTCATCTAACCTCATAGTTAGAATCATATGTTTCATTGGATCTGAAACCACCTGTCTCTTTTCATCTATATTATTAACAATCTTGTACAAAATATGTTTTTCTAGTTCTAAATCTGAAGTTTGTAACAAATTATCAATTAAATTCATCATATCTTTGTTACTTAAATTTTTAATTATCTTGTCGGCAAAGGCAAGATTTTTAACTCTACTCCCCAATTTTTCTTCTAATTTATTAAAAGTATTTTCGATAGCTTCTTTGTCTTCAACACTTTTACTTGATAGCAATTTTTCGAAAGGCGTAATTTTTGTATCAACTATTGTCTCTTGTTTCTTTTCTTGACTTGAAATTAACACATTAAGTTCTTGGACCACTGTATTAATTTTACCATCACATTTTCGATAGTCCTCTATAACACTCTTAAGATCACCACTTAAATTTTGTATTTCAGTTACTAGAACTCTTATTTTATTAGTATAATCTATTTTCTTAGCTTCATTTGTTAATGAATTAATTTTCGTTGATAAAGCAGCAGTTTTATCATTTAATTTCCTCGTTAAAGTAAAAATAATTTTTGAATTTGTCTTTTCACACAGACTTTCAAAAAGAGGAAGATACATATTCTCCATATCCAGCATTAGTTCTACTTCTGTATCTATTTTAGGCGAATATAAATTTAACATCGTTTTTAAATTGGCATTCCCTTCATAAGATTCATCAATAATTTTTTCTATTTTTATCTCTCTTTGTTTCCAATAGCAGTCGGAGTTTTTATTATTTTTCTTTATTTTTTTAGTAAAATTGTTTAAAAAATTCAAAAAATTATCCACTTTTAATTTGTTCTCAGCGATCAGCTTTAATTGATCATTAACTAAATTATCTTGTAAAGGCAGAGGCGCTCCAATTCCAAGAGGAGGTGGAGGAGGGGGTGGAACTCCAACTCCAGGAGGAGGAGGAGGAGGAGGCAGAACACCAACTCTAGGAGGAGGTGGTGGTGCTATTCCAGCTACTGCAGCTGCTTCTATACCACCTTCTACATTATTATTTATTAATATTGCGTCTTCTGCTGAGATAAATTCCTTAAAAAGATTAAAAACCAGCTCTTTTGTTTCTTTAATGTAATTACCAAAAGGGATAGATGGAGATTCACACAAACCTGATAAAATACTATGAATGTTAGATAAAAAAGATTTTAGGTACTTAGTGTCCTTAAATAATTGATAATGTAACTTTACTAACTGTAAATTACTATTAAGCAAATTTTGTAGACTCGTGTAATATACGTCACTATTTTTGTTAGCTAAAGCATACAAAAAAGATTTTTGTATGCTTGTGGCAATAGTAGATTCTATTTGCTCTGCTGACTGATCTATATTTTTATTAATATCCAAACCAATTTTATTTGTATTTATACTATTGTTAATGAATGTTTCTTGAGAATTTTTAATATTTTTTGTACTTTCCTTAAATGCCTCTAAATATTGCTTTGATATCATTTCAAATTGTTGTGAATCAGCATAGTATTTTTTCCACTCATCACTTGCGCTGAACTTATAGATCGCATCGAAAGAGCTAAGCTTACTTTCAAGATTACTTTCAGCATCAAAAGAGTCAAGCTTACTTTTGATATAAGATATCTTAAACAAATTGATAAAATATTTTTCGCGATTTTTTTCATTAAAAGGTTGTTTTGAACGAAGGAGCTCTAATAATTCTTGAGTATATTGACCGTTCCCATTTAAAGTTTTTAGTGATTTTATTTCCACGGATAGATTTTGTTCGAATTTTTTCTCCAGATTAATTAATATTGATTCTACGTCACTAAAATCTTTCTTCTTTGCATCATTTATATCTTCTAAAGATTGTTTAAGCTTTAGAATAATTGTTGAGAATAAAGGTTGATTGCTTTTTAAATTTGGAGTGTTATAACTTTCTTCCATTACCTTCAAAAATTTCTTTAACTCAGATTCTGCATTAACAAAACTTGTATAGCTCAACCTTAATTTATAATAATCATCATTGTTATTTTTTAAATTGCAATTAATGAAATGACTGCCAACAGCTAATAAAGTAGCATCTAAACTATCGGTATACTGAACCTTATCAATTTCTCTAAGTGGTGCAAAATCCTGAAAAGACTTAACTATTTTCTTCCCCTTGTCAGAAGTTACATCTTTTTTAAATGAAGCAAATTTTTCTTTTATCTCTTTTACAAGACCATCTACACATTCAATTATACCATCATCACCAATATTCTTTTTAGCAGCTTCTTTTAATTCTTCTAATTCAATATCTTGAATAGATGGTTGTTTTATTAAATTAGGTTTACTTTCATCGAGCTCTTCTATTTCACTTATTTTAGCTTTCGCTATATCTTTATTAAGTTCACATAAAACCTCTTGCATATCTGCTTCAATGGACCATTCCTTTATTAAAACACGAACAAATTCTACGTACTCTCCTTTTTGTAATTTAGAAATCTTGCTTGTTAAGCTAAAGTCTTTTATAGCTAAAGCTTTTAAAAAATTAACTGCCCCACCCATTTCGTCTATTAATTTTTTAATAAACTCTGCATTATCATTTTGAGTCAGTTCCTTCAAAAATTCTTCACTTTTTATTTTTTCAAATAATTGTCCTAAATCAACAGTTGTATCCAATTGTGCTATGGTAAATTGAGCAATATGATTTTTAAAGTGATTCTTAATTTGTATTATTGGTTCAGCAAAAAAATCTATACTTTCTTGCGACGTTTTAAATGTTAAATTACCATCTTTAATTCTAAGTTGTTCACTAAAATATTTAGTATTAAATACCTCAAGAATAGAATTTTTAAATGAATCTAAGGTCATAGTGCCAATAATTTGAGGTATTTCCTTTGGATCATTTACTCGCTGTGTATTATCACTTATTAAACTGAAGATCTTTAATATTGTATTTCCAATATCAGAAGAATAACTATCATTAATCATTAAAACATTTTCTGTAAAATCATGAAAGATAGCAAAAATCTGTTGTAAGATATTGTTGTCTTCAAATTTTGCTGATTTTAAAGATTGATATAAATCACTTATATTTTCACTTAAAGATCTAATTATTCCTGCCGATGCATTCTCATACGACATCCTTAGTGTATGATCAAATTCTGATGCCTTATTTTCAAACTGTTTTTCAATGTTTTTTATATAGTCAACAAATTCTTTTTTAAGCTGTTGATTATTCCCAATCAGATAATTCAAATTAAAAGCTTTTAATTTTTGAGGAACAGAGCTTCTGAGCTCCACAAGTTTTTTGAATTCTATTGGGCTTATATTTATATCTTTTTCTTGTAAAATATATTCAAAATCATATTTAGCTAACATCTCTTCTAGAGCTTGATGTTTTTGATCATCATTTACTTTTTTAACCTCTTCTAAATCATGCTTAAAATTATCAATGTTTATGTTCATTGATTTTGCAAGATTTTCAGCCTTATCTGCTTGTAATTCTTTAAGTGTATCATTTATCTTAAGTTCTTTAACCTTACTAGCAACAAAAGTTACAAAAGCATTTCCTTCGATTGCATAATCATCTTTTATGCTCTCTAGACAACTTATTTTAAGCATGTTTAAGATCTTTTCTTGAGCCTCTTTAGAGCCCTGTACTTTCTCCTCACTAGGTAACTTTAAAGCAGACATTCTAAGCCCAGCCATCACCTGAATAAGTGTAACACCTTCCCCTTTAAGTTGTTCAAATCTTGTTTTATCATTTTCTGAAATACCACTCTCTACTTTTATTTGATTACCTAACATGGGTGGCGGCGGCGGTCCTCCAAACGGTGGTGGCGGCGGTGGTCCTCCAAACGGTGGTGGCGGCGGTGATGCTCCTAACATGGGTGGCGGCGGTGGCGGCGCTCCATTCAATGAAGGCGCATCTGTATTTTTGGACGTTGATAAAATACCAATAAAACTTTTAAACTCATCTGAACGTAACTCAAGATTGAATTTCTTTATAACACACTTTGCTCCTTCAAAACTAATTTCTTTAGCAATATCTGACTCAAGAACGTCTCTTACATTCTTATCAAGACTTAAACTATCGATTAGCGCTTGTAGGTTTATGTTTGTTCCTAGTTTATCACGTGATGTAGCATTTAATTTCTGTGCTACTGAGGCTAAGCCAGATTTAAGAATAGTAGCGCGTTCTGCAACAACATGATCTACTAATTTCAATGCGGCGATAGCTTCATCGTCTGATTTAACATCCTTTAGTAAATCTCTATCTCTAATGGTATTTATATGATTTAATTTGCCTAGATCATCAGGTGTCAATTTTTGCTTGATCTTATTTTGTAACTCGATATCACTACGTAACCTTTGATTTATACTATCTTCTGTAACCCCTGTAAAACCGTTAAATAATTTTTTAATTTCTAAAAAAGACTCTGAATTTAAACTAGAGTTCTTCTGAACTGTGCTGAAATTTTCTGTTTCACTTGTAATCTTCTGACTTATATCACCGAGTTCTTTAATTGACGAAATTATTGTTTGTGGCTCTATATTTGGCGATATTAATAGCGCCGATAATTTTTGTTCCAATTCCAGTTTATGCTTATTAAGCGCTTCAAGATGCTTATATTTGTTCTTTATTATTTCATTTTTTTTCTTGGATTCTACAATGATTTTATCTAATTCCTGTTGTCTATTTACAAAATTCAACTGATTATTAGCGTTTGTATGCCATTTTTCTACATAATTATAACTATCTTGATTATGACTCGTAAGATCCCGATTTTTAGTATTTAAATCACTAGCCACTGGATCCCATTTTGCTTTTAATGCACTAAATACTTTGCTTACCTCACTTTCACTATTTTGATTTGGTGATTGTAATTTTAAATCTTTAGCTTCTTTTTTGATTTTTTCAATTAATGTCTTAACTCTAGGCAAATTTTGATTAGCACTACTAGCCACAAGTGGTAGGACCATGAGATATGCAGTATTACCAAATTTGGAGACCGTTTCTAGACTATTGTAGGTATTTTTTACCTTCCCTATTTCAGTAGCTGCTACAGATAAATCTTCTTGTGTTTTTTTACATTCGGCAATTGCTTTAAAATTATAATTAGTTATATCTATAACTTCCGCATCATGCTTTAGATTTTGAATTTTTGTTTCAACAATCTTTAATTCTTCTCCGCCTTCAGCAAGAGTGAGCTTCAACTCTTCTAATTTGTTTATAGTTTTGTGAATATAATCACAGTTCTCTTGCAATTTTTTTTGATTAAGATCTGGTTTACCTAGAAGGTCATCCAGATCATTTTCTAATAATTGTTGAAAAATATCAGAGTTTTGTGCTATAGCTCGCGTAACTAATAACTCAGAATATTCCTTCGCATTTAGATCTCCCTGCTCTGGTAAATCCGAGTCTAATTTTTGATTGAATTTAATTTCCACTACTTTTCTAGCGGCAGTCACCTCTGACACGCTATCTGCGACTTTTCGATTTATTACTCTGTGTGCTTGTTCATTCCCCCCTCGTTCAACACGCAAACCTTGCTCTTGCGGAATACGTAAATCTTGCCTTGGCTCATCAACGCGTACAACTTCCTCTCTCTCATCATACAAAGCAAACTCTTGTTCAACGCGTACAACTTCCTCTCTCTCATCAATTAACCTTGAATTGTTTATTGATGATGATTCTATTTCATAACTTGAGAATTCCGATGATGATTCCCAATAATTATCATCTAAAGAACTCGATTCAGATTCATCGCCATAAACCTCTTGAATTTCTTCTGATGAATTATTGTTAATCAATTCGTCATCATTTAGTGACTCAATCTTAGCTTCAACCCCAGGTAAATCTTCTATTTCTGCTTCAATTAAAGGAATAGATGGAGTATTTTCTGAATAGGAATCGCTGCTATGTGAAGATGACTCACTGCTAGAATTTTTACTTTCTTGTTCTAAATCCAGAATTTGCGTTTCCTCAACAACATCTCCTAGCACATTATTCAAGTTATTATTTTTATTTATGCTTATCTCGTCTTTAGAAAGCGACTCATCAGAATCCTCCGTGACATTAGCATCAATTAGTGTACGCGGCAATTTAGATAGAGAACTATTCTCATGTCCTTTTTCTTTAGAAATGAAAGAATCCGATTCAGTAATGCTTTTATTACCAAAAGAACTCTGATTTGTAAAATCATCTGTTATTCTAAAATTACTATCAGATATTTTGGTTTCTGATTTATTTAGTTCCAAGTTTATGTCTGTTAGGTTATGTTTATATACTTTATCCCTGTGCAAGTGACCTATCAAACCTTCCACTTGACGCAAGTCTTCATTCCTTCTTTTTGAATCTTCTAACTCTTCTAACTCTTCTTGAGAAAGAATGACGTTGTTAAACCTTAAGTTCATAAATTTAATAATTGGTAATATTTTTATCATAATATCACTATTCATAAAATATATCAAGAAAAAGATTAGCTTAACTTAACTTATTTTTTTTATATTGTTATAACAAAATTTGAACCAATTTTTGTTTAAAATGATAAAGTTATGTAAACAAAAAATAGTTACAACAATGGACCTTATAAATGGACCTTATAACAACGCCATGGCTGTTACTACAGGTAAACAGTTAGAACAATAATTTTGGACAAGAATGGTAACAGTGGACGATGAAGAATAAATTAATGAATTTTTTCTTTGGGGTAAAAAGTCCATCTATTAGTATAAGTTAATAATCTCTCAACTGCAGAAGGAATTTTAACCTTTCTTAATTAAACGGTTATATTAGGAGTATAATTGAAGAACTGGATTAGGGAAGGATAATTAACCCCAGTAATGGATAAGCCTTGCTTCTCCATAATTAGCGTTATTTAATATACTAAGAGAAAATTCCAGTTCTTAAATTAAAATACTTAAACCTCACCCAATTTTTTTAAAGATTTAGTAATATCAAAATCGGCAGGTTCATCGATTTCTCTTATATAAAAATCAAAATGCCAATATTCCACATCATAAACTTCAAAGTTAAAAAGTTTCATTGTCTCTATAAGAGTATTTCTATTCTTTAAAGCTTCTTCTCCAATTTGTGAAACATTCGCCGTGGGGTGAGATAATTCATCAAAAAAATCAAATACACAACCCATCGGAATTTCTTTTCCATTTTCAAGGGATATTAAGGTAACGTCAACAGCATTACCAAAACAGTGTCTAGAAATTGTAGAAAGAACATAACCCAGTTTATCTAAATCTGTTTTTTCAATATTGGGATAATGGATTTTTTTTCTTTCTAATTCATAGTCATTAATAGGGGGTTGTTTTGCCCATTCCCCAAAATCTTTCACTGCTTTTAAGGGGCGATAAGCGTCATGAATCAACAAACCTAAATTATAATTCTCAACTAAGTGATTTTGAACTAAACATAAAGTTTCAGCCACTGCTTTAGTTAAAAGGCAGACATCCGAGGCATCTTCATAATAGCCCTTAACGACTCTACCTAAAAAATTTTCTGATTTTGCATAGCTTAAGTTTCCTTTAATTGGAGCGGAACAAATCTTTGCGCTAAGTGCTATTACATCGACAAAATTTTCTTTCATATAAAAATATACTTCAAATTAATAATATAATTAGTATGTTATATTTAACTATATTATTTTATATATTTATAAAATATACCCTTATTGTTATTTCGAGCTTATTAATTATAAATATAAGGAGATCTATGCCACACGCAGTTATTGAATATACAACAAATGTAAATTACCCAACAGAATTTGCAAAAATTACTCAAATTGTTCATAATGTTATGATTCAATCAAAACTTTTCTCAGTTAAAGATATTAAAACTCGGTCTCATAAGATTGATGATTTTTTATTGGGTGAAAAAGGCAGGCAAGGATCGTTTGTTCATGTAACAATATATCTATTAGAAGGGCGTACAATTCTACAAAAACAGACTTTAAGCGAAACATTACTTGAAGCTTTGCAGGCGCCTTTAATAAATGTTGATCAACTAACTATTAACATTCAAGAGATTGTAAAAGATACTTATCGAAAACATGTTCGTTCTTAAATATATTAAGAAAAATTGATGATGTTTGTTTGATTAAATTATAAAATTATTGATTTATTATAATTAGAATAATATATTTTTAAAATTTTAATTATTTAATAATAGAGAATATTTGTATGCCTTATAATCAAAATTTTACTTTAGTTGATGGCTTAGATATAATAGGAGTCTTAAGTTCTATTGGTATTGGTGTTGGTGGGGCAATGGTTTCTACTATTACAAATTGTGATATTAAAGCTATTGAGACTCCTATAAAAATTCTTGCTAAATCTTCAACTGCTTTAGGTGGAGTTGTCAGTGGAGGGATAATAGGAGGAATATTAGGCATGATAACAGGAACTATGGGTGCTGCTGTTCATAAACAAGAAGCCTCAGAAATTAAAATCAAAAATCTGGTTTTTGCAGCAAGTAGTATTTCAGGAGCGATTATTGGTGGATTAGTAGCTAATGAATTTAGAGGAGAAATAAATGCTCAACTTTCATGTGATATAGCAGAGATAATTATAGATAATATTCAAGCTAGTGCCATAATAGAAACTACTATTATGGCTGTTGCGTCAGTAGGATGTTATTATGGTATCAAAAACTGGTTAGATATTGATAATATACGAGAAGCTGATCACGATCAAAATTATAATGTAGAAATTATTGGGCAGGATTTTGATTAAAAAAATTATAAAATATATCTTCCAATAAAGTTAATCTAAACCCAAAAATAGGTCTGAAGAACAACTTTGCTGAGTGGTAGATCAAGCATTTTGTTAAATAGTCCGACCGCCAAAACTCTTCTAAGCGTTTAAAATAAAGGGGTATAGCAGTAAGAAAGCTT
>RXKF01000012.1 GCA_003963235.1 Rickettsiales bacterium | reverse complement strand
TGGCATTGAATCAATTTGAGATTTTATGTGGTGATTTTAACCAAGATTTAATTGAGTACAAATTTTGAACTTACACAAAGTAAATGATTGACTCGTCGTAACCTTTTTATACTGTTTTAGCTATAAGAATTATCATACACACTACTTTTCTCGATCTTTAGCTTTCACAGAAATGACATATAGAATTGCGCATAGTTCAACTTAAATTACTATATATTAAATTGTTACTAGTAATTTTTCCATAGTGCGACCAATGTCGGACGGCGACTCTGAAACCATAACCCCCGCACTTCTTAACGCTTCTAATTTATCTTCTGCACTACCCATTCCACCAGAAATAATTGCTCCAGCATGACCCATACGTTTTCCTAGAGGAGCAGTAACTCCAGCAATAAATCCTACTGTTGGCTTTTTAATTTTATGATTTTTAATGAAATGAGCAGCCTCTTCTTCAGCGCTTCCACCAATTTCACCAATCATAATTATTGCTTCCGTTTCTTCATCATTTAAAAATAGATCCAAGCAATCAATAAAATTTGTGCCATTAACTGGATCGCCACCAATACCCACACATGTTGACTGACCAAGACCAACGCTTGTAGTCTGAGCCACGGCCTCATATGTTAATGTACCTGAACGTGATACAATACCAATTGAACCTTTTTTATGAATATGACCAGGCATAATACCAATTTTACATTCCTCTGGAGTAATAATTCCAGGGCAATTAGGACCAACTAATCTAGTTTTAGTACCAGCTAAAGCTCTTTTAACGCGGACCATATCCAGCACTGGTATACCTTCTGTGATGCATATAATTAATTCAAGACGCGCATCAATTGCCTCTAAAATTGAATCAGCGGCAAATGCTGGTGGCACATATATTACGCTAGCAGAAGCTCCCGTTTTATCAATTGCTTCTTGCACCGTGTTAAATACAGGTAAGCCTAAATGAGTTTGTCCACCTTTTCTAGGCGTTACACCTCCCACCATTTTTGTTCCATATTCCATAGCTTGACCAGAATGAAATGTGCCTTGTGCACCAGTAAATCCCTGACAAATTACTTTAGTATTTTTATTTATTAATATCGACATATTATTGCACTCATCTTTTATATAGCATTAACAATTTTTTTTGCAGCATCACCAAGATCCTCTGCAGGAATGATTTCCAGACCTGAATTTGCCAAAATTTCTTTTCCAAGCTCAAAATTTGTGCCCGCAAGGCGAACTACCAAAGGTATTTGTATTCCAACTTCTTTAGCAGCTGCTACAATTCCTTCTGCAATAATATCGCATCTCATAATACCACCAAAAATATTGACTAAAATACCTTTAACAGATTTATCAGACAGAATAATTTTAAAAGCTTCGGTCACTTTTTCTCTATCAGCTCCACCACCAACATCAAGGAAATTTGCAGGCTCTGCGCCATATAATTTAATAATATCCATAGTAGCCATTGCAAGACCTGCTCCATTAACCATACAACCTATGCTACCTTCCATACGTATATAATTTAGACCAAATTTACTAGCACGTGCTTCAAGCTGATCTTCTTCTGATTCATCTCTTAAATTTGCAATTTCTGAATGTCTGAAAAGACCATTATCATCAAAATTAATTTTTGCATCAAGAGCAATTATATTCCCATCTATTGTTTCAACAAGTGGGTTAATTTCTATTTGTGATGCATCTGTATCTATAAAAGCCTTATATGTGGATTCAACTATTTTCGACATTTGTTTAGCTTGTTCACCAGCAAGACCCAAGCCAAAAGAAATAGCTCTGCAATGAAAGGCTTGTATGCCAGTTGCAGGATCTACTGAAATTTTAATAATTTTTTCAGGTGAGTGTTTGGCAACTTCCTCAATATCCATACCTCCCTCAGTTGATGCCATGAAAGTTATGCGACACGTCGCTCTATCTAAAACCGCACTAAAATAATATTCATGCTTATACTCACAACCAGACTCAACATACAGTCTTTTCACTTCTTGTCCATTTACACCAGTTTGTGGGGTTATTAATATCTTGCCAAATATTTCATGCGCAGCTTTTATGGCATCTTCTTTAGTTTTAACAACCTTGACACCACCAGCTTTACCTCTGCCACCTGCGTGAATCTGAGCTTTTACTACATATGTTTTTGCATCAAAATTATTAATGGCATTATCAATGTCTTCTTTTTTTAATATAACCACACCACTTGATGTCGCTACACCATATTTTTTTAGCACCTCTTTGGCTTGATACTCATGAATATTCATTTTATAATTGTTTTTAAGTTAATTTTTTATACTATGAGTTTTAGTTTATAATGAAATAACTCTTGAAGTAAAGTAAAACTATAAAAAATTATTGATAATAACGCTATATAACTTATATGTGAGAATACAATGAAGATAAAAAAAATTAGGACCACTACAGCCGTTGAGCAAAGTTCTCCATCAGAACCTTTATGTTAAAGTGGGGTCAGTATAACAACACCACGATGTTGCCAGAGACCAACTCCGAATAGAATATTCATAGTCCAGAGGATTTAATAATATACTCTAACAAACCAAGCAGCCCTAACCCTAATCTATATTATAATATACTGCAATTCAAGAAGTTTAATTATTTATTATAAATAATTAAATAAAGCAATTAACATTGAAATTTGTTTTCCCTGTTATCAAATCTTGTTCTTGTGACTTTCAATGCTCTTTATTTCAATTATTGGCTTTTGAGTTCTTTCTAATTAACAATTTTATAACAAACTCATAACTGAAGATATTATTGGTAAATCAAGATTATGTTTGGCTAAGAATTCAGTTAATGTTCTCGCTGACTGAACACCTTCGACTAAAATTGGATAGTTGGCTAAAAATTCCTTAGAGTAATTGCTATTATGAAACTCAAAACCAAATTTAGTATTTCTGGATGTAATTGAATTGCATGTTAAAACAAGATCGCCAATTACAGCAGGTAATGTCAGTGACTCGACAGATCCGCCTAATTTTTTTGCAATAATTGCAATTTCATTAAGTCCTTGGCTAATTAGCCATGCTTTAGCATTCTCACCTTCACCTTTTGCTCTTAATATTCCACTTTTTATTGCGATAATATTTTTAACAATTCCAGCGATCTGTACCGTAATTATGTCATCTGAAGTTGATATAGCAAGCGTGTTGGAGCTTAATTCTTTGCCTATTTTTTCAGCAAAAGCTAAATTTTTTGAAGTGATAGTTATTGCTGCAAATCTGTCTCTTGCAACTTCCTCGGCAAAATTAGGTCCAGAGATAAATACATATTTATTTTCAAACTCACTCTCAATGAAGCTTGAAATTAATTGAACTGGATTTTGGCACATTCCTTTTGTTGCAATTAAAAAACTTATCGTTTTTGCTAAATTTAGTTGTTTTAAATGTAATAATATTTGCTTAATAGCATGAGATGGAACAGCTAATATTAAATTCTCATAATCTAAAATATCCTGTAAAGATGCTGATGCCGTTACTTTATCATGAAGTTTTGTATCATGCAGGAATTTATTGTTGGTATGGTGTGTATTAATTTCATCTGCAATATTTTGTTCATTTGTATAGATTAATGCACTACCAGCAGCACGTGCAGCAAGGCAAGCAAGCGCTGTGCCCCAACTTCCTCCCCCAATTACCGCATATTTTTTATTCATTATATTTTTTTAAATTATTGAGCAATCATATACTGATCATGTATATCAATTAATTTTGCTTTAATCAATTGACCAGATGCATATTCTCCATTTAACTTAACTGGAATGAAGTTCTCAGCATGTGCCATGTTGTTTTTTTCTACTAATAATTCGACATTTTGGCCAATATTAGCCTTAAAAAACTTTTGAGTTTCTTGAATGCCAGCTTGCCTTAATATTGCAGCTCTTTCCTTTCTTATTTTTACTGGAACTTGAGGCATTCTGGCTGCAGGCGTTCCTTCTCGTTCAGAATATGGAAATACATGTAAATATTGTAGCCCAGCTTCTGAAATTAATCTATGAGTATTTTCAAACATCTCATCAGTTTCAGTTGGAAAACCAGCAATTATATCAGCTCCAAAAGCAACATTTGGTCTGTATAAACGCAGCGTTTTACAAAAATCTAACACTTGATCACGATTATGTCTTCTTTTCATCCGCTTTAAAATCATATTATCCCCAGCTTGCAGGCTAATATGAAAATGCGGCATCAGTCTTTGCTCGTACTTCATTAAGTGAAGCAAATCATCATCAATTTCAGCAACATCAATTGAAGATAATCGCAGCCTCATTAACTCTGGAACTAATGCTAATAATCTTTTTATCATCTGCGCAAAAGTTGGTGTTCCCGGAAGATCCGCTCCATATGCAGTGACATCAACGCCAGTGAGCACAACTTCTTTAAAACCATCCTGAACGAGCGCTCTGACTTGCTCCACGATAACACCCATTGGAACAGATCTGCTATTGCCACGTCCAAAAGGTATCATACAAAATGTACAACGATGATCACATCCATTTTGTACTTGAATAAAAGCTCTAGCTTTACCCTCAAAACTGCGCACCAAGTGATTAGCCGTTTCCTTAATCGACATAATGTCGTTAACCATAACTCTTTGAGTATCAAACTGATAATATGATGCCGAGAGTTTTTCCTCGTTGCCGATCACTTTATCAACTTCGGGCATGTTGGCAAACATCTCTGGACTATTTTGCGCAGCGCAGCCTGTGACAATAATTTTTTTATTTGGATCTTGTTTTTTCAGCTTTCTGATTGTTTGCCTTGCTTCTTTTTCAGCAGATTTAGTAACTGCGCAAGTATTAATTACTGTGACATTATCTTGATCAGAGGAGCTCAAGTTTTTTTTAATTATTTCGCTCTCGTATATATTAAGGCGACAACCAAAAGTGATCACTTCATGGTTTTTAGCCATAAATAAATTCTCCATAAAATATGTGGCTTGCAGGGCCAATCATACTAATATTATTTTGTTCTTTTTGCATTTTTAAAATACCTAGCTCAAAAACAACTTGAGCATGTTCATCTGTGAACCCGAGTTTATTTGCCGCTGCATAAGTAGCAATAGCACCACTACCGCATGCATATGTAAAGCCTGTTCCTCTTTCCCACACTTTTAAGTAAATTTTATCATCATCCACTTTGGCGAAATTGACATTTATCCCTTCTGGAAATAAAGGTAAATTTTGAAAATTCTTACCAATTATGTTTTTATCAGGCTCTGATAATTCTGAAAAAATGACTAAATGAGGATTGCCCACATCAACACATAGCATCTCCTTGGGCTCAATCATATATTTTTGAGCCAGCAACCATAATTGATCTGTTTTAGGCATCCATTTTTCGTTGAAACTAACATCACCCATGTTAATTTTAATTTCATCAGGATTTAGATAATTACATATTACTTTGCGCCCCTCCACATCAAGTATAATATCTTTTTTGCCTGATTTATCATATATAAGTTTAGAGAGGCATCTTGATGCATTACCGCAAGCTTTTGCATTTGACCCATCCTGATTATATATAGTCATTTTAATATAATCATTTTGATCTTGGTATGTTATGAATTGATCACAACCAATCCCGACCTTTCGATCAGCAACCTTAGCTGCAAATTCATTATGCGTAAGTGAAGTTGGTAATGCGTTTTCTTCCATAATGACAAAATCATTACCAAGTCCATGCATTTTCACAAAAGCAATTTTTGCAGTCATTAATTAATCTATTTTTTTGAATATGGGCTGTTGTATAATGAAACACGATTATTTATATACCAATGAATCATCAATAAAGCAAACGCAATTAATCCCCATTTAAGTTCTACAGAAATTATTTCCCAAGCTTTGGTTTTTTTATCATTAATAAAATTCTCTCGCTCAGTCACTCTTAGATTGCTTACGCCGTCTATTGGTACTATAAATGATGAATCTATTGATTGTTGATATTCTATGTATGCTTCATCATCTTCATAGTGTTCTAAATGTTCACTATATTTTGTTTCAGGAATAGTATATTGAGGCATTGTCCTAATTCCTAAATCAAATGACTTTAAGACTATGAAAACACAAATCATACATACTGCAAACGTATATAATTGAATAGATTTTTTTAACATGTTGTTACTTAATTGTTATGTTTAAGATATTATTGTTAATAATAATACACCATTTATCAAAAAGTTACAGTAAATAAATTATACTTTTATAAAAAAATACAAAATAATAAATTTTTATTATGAAAAAGGAAATATTAGAACTTTTGTCAAAGTTAGTTAGTTATCCCTCAGTTACACCAAAAGGTGAAGATGTTTTAGAATTTATTGCCGATTTTTTAAAGCCATTGGGCTTTACATGTATAATTAAAACTTTTGATCCAGACAATGAAGTGGCTAATTTATATGCATACTCTACGCATGAAGTTGACACGCCATTTAATCTTTGTTTTGCTGGTCATGTTGATGTCGTTCCTCCATTAAACGAAGATTTGTGGTATAATGATCCATTTCAAATGGTTGTTGAGAATGATATTGTTTACGGCAGAGGGGTTGTTGATATGAAAGGAGCGATTGCTTGCTCTTTAGTTGCAGTAAGGCAATTTTTATTAAACAAAAATCGAATCAAAGGCAATATAAGTTTCTTGTTAACGACTGACGAAGAAATGACTGGTCGATATGGTACACAAGAAATGTTAAAATATATCACTGATCTTGGTCACAAAATAGATTTTTGTATATTAGGAGAGCCAACATCAATTAATAATATTGGTGATATTACTAAAATTGGTCGTAGAGGAAGTATTAATTTTGATTTGAAAATTATTGGCACTCAAGGCCATGTTGCTTATCCAGAAAAAGCGCTCAATCCTATATCAATCATGATTTCTGTCTTAAATGAGTTAAAAAATAACCAGCTTGATAATGGTTCAGAATATTTCCCACCTTCTAATTTAGAAATAACATCATTTGATTGCTTCAATGAAGTAAGTAATATTATCCCAAAAACAGCTCAAAGTAAATTCAACATTCGCTTTAACGATCGCCATACACCAGAGCTGTTAAACGCAATAATAGTTGTTATAATCCAAAAATGTTTATTGGAAAAATATGGATTAGAACATCCCTATTCAAATTATTATAGTTTACAGTCTGTTTGCTCATCTCTGCCATTTATTCAAGAATTATCAGATAACATCACCCATTTTGTCAAAATTGTTGAAGAAACGACTAATGCCAACACTAAACTTAGCACCAATGGTGGTACTTCTGACGCTAGATTCATTCATAAATATGCAGAAATTGTTGAATTTGGATTAAATTGTAATCAAGCGCATAAAATTAACGAGAACTGTACTGTTGGGGATTTACAAACATTATATAATGTGTATTATAGTAGCTTAATTGAGTTTTTAGACTGTTCTTAAAGAGTTAACTTTAAGCTTTCATAAAGCTTTCAAGCGGGTGTGGCGGAATTGGTAGACGCCCTAGATTTAGGTTCTAGTGCCGCAAGGCGTGGGGGTTCAAGTCCCTCCATCCGTACCAATCTATAAATTCAATTTGTTGGTCATTTTATAGATTGTATTAGTTTTTTAAATTAAATTAGCAAAATCTATCCTGAAAAATATTAAATATATAATTTATGAATATTATAGAATTAAAAAAAGATAAATCAGAACATCATTCAAAAGTAACGATTTCTGTTAATCAAATTAATGAAAAAATTGAAAATAAACTTCAAGAAATTGCAAAAACTGTAAAGATGAATGGTTTTAGAGCTGGTAAAGTTCCCATTCCAGTATTACGAAAAAAATATGCAACTTCAATTAGGGAAGATATTGCAAGAGAAACAATTGAGTCTGCAATTAAGAAAATCATTAAGGAACAAAATTTAAATATTGCATTTGATCCTCAAGTTGTTGATTTCAAAAATGAAGATAATAAAGATTTAGAATTTACTTTACAGTTCGAGTTAATGCCAGAAATTACTCTTCCAGATTTTAAGAAAATTAAAATTGAACAACCAAAGCTGAAAGTTACTGATAAAATTATTGATGATCAACTTAATAGAATTTCTCAGTTTTCTAAAAAATACGATACTGAAGTTAAGACCAAAGCTAAAAAATTTGATCAAGTTACAATTGATGCAATTGGCTATGTTGACGGTGAGGCATTTGAAGGCGGTAAGCTTAATGCTCATAAATTAGTGCTTGGTAGTGGAAGCTTTATTCCTGGTTTTGAAGATCAATTAATTGGCAGCAAAACTGGTGATGAAGTATCTGTAAAAGTTGATTTTCCTGTCGATTATCAAGCTAAAAATCTTGCAGGCAAACCATCTGAATTTAAGGTAAAAGTGTTAGCAGTTCACAAATCTAATGAAATTAAATTGGATGATGAATTCGCAAAAAATTTTAAATGTGAAAATATCGAAGAATTAAGAAAGCAAATTTCTGAAACTATTATTGGTTCCTATAATGAGCCAATTAATGTTTTAATGAAAATGAAATTATTTGATGATTTAGAAAAAGCTTTAAAATTTGAAGTTCCATCTTCATTATTAGACCAAGAAATCAAAACTTTATCTCATCAAACAAATCAATTTAGTGATGACTCAGATATTCAAAAAATGTCTGAAGATGAGAAAAAAGATTACATCAACAATCTTGCTTTAAGAAGAGTTCGAATTGGTTTAATGCTTGCAGAATATGTTAAAAATAAAAATTTAACTATCACTGAAGATGATATTAGACAAGCAGTTATAGCGCAAGCTCGTAATTATCCTGGTCAAGAGCAACAAATTTTTGAATTTTATCAAAAAAATCGTAATGCTTTAGAAAATATTAAAGGACCAATATTGGAAGACAAAGCTGTAAAAGATATTTTTGAAAATGAAGTGACTATTACTGAAAAACTTTATGATCAAGATGATTTAGAAAAACTTTTACAAAATGAAATCAGAGATTAAAGAAAGCTCAATAAAAATTGAAGATTTTTTAAATTAATTATTTATATAAAAAAACAACTAAGAGTAGAAACTATTCTTAGTTGTTTTTTTTATATTATTTATAAATATTATTTGACATAAATTACATTATTATTTAGGATAAGATGAGTATAATTTTGCAACCATTAGTTATCAACAACAATGACACAACACTCATATTTTAATACAAAATTTTATCCTCTCTTAACAATAATTTTTATTTTCTTACTTTTTATCTCCAATATGGCTGAGATGAAAATAGTAAATTTTTTTGGAGTGGCACAAATAGGGGCAGGCACTATTTTCTTTCCATTGTTATATGTATTTAACGATATCATAACTGAAGTGTATGGTTTTTCAGCTAGTAGACGCACAATTTGGTTGGCATTATTTTTTAATTTATCATTTTCACTATTGATGTATTTAATAATTTTATTACCAGAGGGTGATGAATGGGCAGAAAAAGAAGCATTTAATACTATATTTACCTTATCACCAAGAATTATGGCAGGCTCTTTAATAAGTTATTTTTTAGGTGAACTAATTAATGCAACGATAATTTCCAGTTTAAAGCTAAAATTTAATGGTCAATTATTTGCACTTCGAGCTATTTTTAGTACATTTGTTTCATCTTTTATTGAGAGTATTTTATTTGGTATCATAGCATTTTATGGCAGAATGTCTGATGATGAATTAATTAAAATGATAGTTACATTATCATTATTAAAAGTGTTTTATGAAATTATTGTGATGCCTTTTACCATTACATTTGTGTCTTATTTAAAAAGAGTAGAACAATTAGATGTTTATGAGAAACCATCACTGAGAAATATTTTTCCGGGATGGTAAAATATTAGTACTATACAAAATTTGTAACAAAAACTGTGCAAAGTGTATTGAACATGTAAAGCTGAAGCTGTGAACGTTCACCATAATCAAGTTATGAAGCGCACCTTGGTGTCATTACCACGCAGGTGAGAATCCAGAAAAAAAAACAACCCGCGCCAATTTTCCTTATGGATTCTCGCCTTCGCGAGGATAACACGAACAGAGGTGAAGACAAAACTAATTAAATTAGCAATTAATCATTCATAACAAAAGTTGTGGACGCTCACCTGAAGCTTGTATGTTCAAGGTAAACCCTAGAAAATCTCAGTAATGGATAAGGTTTGGTTATCCATTACTGAATAAATTAAAAACATTACTCAATTTTATTTTTCTCTAAGCAGTTCGTTAATACTAGTTTTTTGACGCGTTTTTTCATCAACTTGTTTAATAATAACAGCGCAGGCAACGCTTGGTAGATTAGGCTCATTGGCTGGTAACACCCCAGGTACTACTACGGAATATGGTGGAATAGTTCCATAAGTTATTTTACCACTATATCTATCAACAATTTTAGTTGATGCGCCAAGAAATACTCCCATACTTATAACAGCACCTTCTTTAACTATAACACCTTCAGCAACTTCGGATCTTGCACCAATAAAGCAATTATCTTCAATTATTACAGGTCTTGCTTGAAGTGGCTCTAATACCCCACCGATGCCAACTCCTCCAGAAATATGACAATTTTTACCAATATAAGCACATGAGCCGACAGTTGCCCAAGTATCTATAAGAGTTTTTGAACCAATATGTGCACCAATATTGATAAAAGATGGCATAATAATAGTATTCTCACCGATATAAGTTCCTTGGCGGATATAAGCTCCGGGCACCATTCTTATTCCTGATTGGGCAATTGCACTTTGATCTTGATTTGAGAATTTTAGATCAATTTTATCATACCAACGCATGCAATTCCCATTATAAATTTTCATTTGAGAGACTTTGAACTTGAGTAAAATTGCTTTTTTAAGCCACTCATTAACTAACCAGTTATCTTCATGCTTATAACTAACACAAATACTGCCAAGCTCTAGCAAAGACATTACTTGATCTATTATTTGCTTAGAGTAATTAAAATAATCTGAATTTAAGTCAATTTTATCCTTATTTAGCCAAATATCTTCGATTATACTGCTATAATTTTCCATAATTATTTTTTTATTTAAAATTTTGTTTAATATACTATAATCAATGATCTATTGTTTGCAATTTTTAAGAAAATATGGATAATGTGATGCTTTGAAAACATTTTTTTGTTGTAATATGACAAATTTTGTTTAAATATAATAACCAATCTTTTTTTTAAATATATGTATATTGCTTGTCCTGAATGTAATACAAAATTTGTCGTAACACCAGAGCAAATTGGTGAACAAGGCAGAAAAGTTAAATGCTCTAAATGTGCGCATGTTTGGCATCAAAACCCAGATGACCAACTTAATGTCGATGCTTTACTCAATGTGCCGCTAACTCCAACGCCCCTAGGTAATGGCGTTAATTTACCAGCCCTTGTGCCTATAAAAATTCAGCCCTATTTTTATGTAATGCCGATATTAATGATTGGTTTAATTATTTTTATGCTAACAATTTTATTTGCTGATAATTTGGGAGCTGATTCATTGCTTAACAATAATAAGCTGGCCATTAAAGACATACAAATCGAAAATCAAAAGGATTTAGGTAAAATTGTTGTTAGCTACAAAGTTCATAATAGCGCTAACACAAAGACTAAAATGCCTTTAATTCGCATCAGATTGCTTGATAAAAATAATAGAGTTATTAAATCACTTGTTGATGATCATACTAAAATTGAAATGTCGCCAAATCAATTTATTCAAATTAAAACAGAATTTGTTCCAGCACCTCCATCAACTGAAACAGTTGATATTATGATTGGAAATAAAATTGATTTTATTTTGAGATGACAATTTTATAGATTAAATAGGTGCATCAACTCTGATATTTGTATGAGCTTGCAAATTATTAAAAAAACTATAGGTTTGTAATATAGAGACCTGATATTTATAAATAAAGATCAGAATAAATCTCCTGTGAAACAATTTATTATGACTAATATATTTTTTCATATATTAATATACACATTATTTCAGAATAATAGCCCAAAGCCGTATTGTACAATTAATTTAGTGATACCATTCTTATTGACATTTTAAAAAGTAGAAAATATAATCAAAACTATTGAATCAGACTCTATAATAGTGTGGTAGTACATAAATTTTATAGTTTTATATGATTTACAGAAAAAATAACAAAAAATCAATTTAGGCTTAAATTATATAGGATAAAAATGCATTAGAGGTTACTAGTACATAACCACTATACTTAATTTAACTTTTTGTTGAATAATGACGCTTACCTTGTCTTATAATATTTAGCAAATTCAATCTACTATTATACTAATGAATCTTTTAGGGCATCAAGAAATTAAAGTTATTACATCTCTCTCTGATGGTGAACTTAAGTGGTGGCGAAATAATCTATTGAAGATTAGACAAAAAACTGTTTGTAAACCCACAATCTACATAAATAGATATTTCGCAGAAACAAAGCTACTTGATTTGACTAGTCAAAAGAATGATATTTCACAATTAATTATTAAAATCCGAGATGTTACATGGGATATGTACATATTAGACGAATTGAACTTTTATCGGCAAGCTATTAACCTATTATTAACTGACACAAGAGATCCTGAAAAAATTTTAACGCACTTAATAGACGATGAGAAGGTGCACAAAATTCGCAATACTCAATCAACGCATGAAATGCTCGTTATTATTCGAGATATTTTTGGCGATTTCTCAGCTAGAATTTTCCCTTATTTCTACGAATTGGGAAAAAGTGTAACCCAGTCTAGAAGATCTAGAGCAGGAACAGCCTTTGAAGTCATAATTCAACAACTAATGATTAAATTTGGTTATCAGTATCAAGATCAACAGTCTTTAGGAGCCAGAGCATTTAAACAAAAAGGTTTGGGTAAAATAGTAGATGGAATTTTGCCCAACATACAATCATACGAACAAAAAAGACAGAAATGTTTAGTGGTCACTATGAAAACAACCTTGCGAGAAAGGTGGCAAGAAGTGGTAGAAGAGTTACAACGCACTAATGTACCAAGCATACATTTACTAACTTTAGATCAGGAGATTTCAAGTAATTTGCTACATATGCTTGAGAATCACAATATTACCCTTGTTGTATATAAAGATATTCAACAGAAGCATTCACATCATAACAATATCATGTCTTTTGAGAGTTTTTTTAATATTGAAGTGCCTCACATATTAAAATATTGGGGTTATGAAAACATATAAAATAATAGATCTATTTGCAGGGATAGGTGGTATCAGATTAGGCTTTGAACAAGCGGCAGCTGATTTAAAAATTCTACTTCAATGTACTTTTACCAGCGAAATTGATAAATATTGTCAAATTAGCTATACTGCTAATTTTGGAAATGCAGACATATACGGTGATATATGTGGTATAGATCCAGTGGATGTACCAAATCATGATTTATTACTAGCTGGATTTCCTTGTCAACCTTTCTCGCAGGCAGGATTGAAAAATGGGTTTAATGATACAAGAGGCACATTATTTTTTAATATTGAGCAAATTATAAAATATAAAAAACCACAGGCTTTTTTATTAGAAAACGTCAAACACTTAAAGGGGCACGATAAAGGTAGGACGTTTAAAATTATCATACAGTCACTCGAAACACTTGGTTATAAAGTATATTACGCAATACTAAATGCCAGAGACTTTGGTTTACCACAAAATAGGGAAAGGTTATTTATAGTTGGCTTTTTAAACAATGATATAACATTTAAATTTCCAACATCCTCTAATTCACAACCAAAACTTGAAGATATTCTTATAGAACCAGTTGATAATAAATATATTATTTCTGATAAATTATGGGCTGGACATCAACGAAGGAAATTACACCATCAGAACAAAGGTAATGGTTTTGGTTATGGTTTGTTTTCTAAAGAATCACAGTATGTAAACACTTTATCAGCAAGATACTATAAAGATGGGAGTGAAATATTAATCAATAGAGGAGATAACTTAAATCCCAGAAAGTTAACGCCAAGAGAATGCGCCCGATTACAAGGGTTTCCAGACAATTTTATAATTAAAGTATCCGATATTCAGGCCTACAAGCAGTTTGGCAATAGTGTACCAGTGAACGTAATTAATAAGGTTGCTCATGCAATGTTTAGCTCTATGTTGTCCAATTAATTTTACCCAATTTATAAGTATCCGTCATAAGATAAAAGTAGAATATAGTAAATCATATTGAATTAGGTGCACAAAAGAACTGTTTTAA
>RXKF01000074.1 GCA_003963235.1 Rickettsiales bacterium | reverse complement strand
AATTTCTTTGCTTCTCTCTTCGCCGCTCTCATCGCTTATCAGATAAAACCAGCAAAACCTCTTATCTCTTATCCATAACTCGGGTTATTTAAATTTGCATCTGCAGCATATAATTTGCCATCTGCTAACAATCGCAAGAAAGTATAAAACTCACTCCATTCCCCTTTATTCATACTACCCCTAGAAGCAGATGCTATTATTTGTTTTACCAATGTTGTGATCTAATTCAACGTCATTCATTTTGCATATTCAGTCTGTTTATAATCTTATTTCCATAAGCCTTTATAGCATTAACAGCAACACTGTTTCCCAACTGTTTCATTGCTTGCGTTTCTGTTACAGGAAATGTAAAATTTTCAGGAAAACCCTGCATTATTCGACCTTCTTTAGATGTTAACTTTACATGTTTGTTGTTAACTAAATAAGAATCCCAGTTGCGTCTATCTGTAAGCCCAGAGCTCCTGCCGCCAACTCTTAATGTGTAGCCTATTTTCTTATTGCAGTTGCCGCCGAATACATCCGACATGGTCATTTTAAGAGGTTCTTTTTCAGGATATTTAAAAGGCGTCTTATATTTATCTTCTTTTCTAAAGCCTATCATAAACAATCTAGGTCTATGTTGAGGAAGTCCGAAATCGGAGGCTTTCACTATTTCATAATAAAAATCGTATCTTAATTCCTTATCAATAATTTCTTTTATAATAGAAAATGTTTGACCATTATCATGTTTTAAAATATGCCTTACATTTTCAAGAAATATAACTTTCGGCTTTTTTACTCTTATTATATCTCTTAGTTTAAAGAACATATTTCCACGAGAGTCTTTTTCTTCCTTAAAACCGCGCTTAAATCCAGCTTGGCTGAATGGCTAACACGGAAAACCAGCGCACAAAATATCAAAATCAGGTATTTCTTTGTCTATGTCATCATAGGCAATTTTTAAAATATCATCGTTAAATCTATTAAATTCAAATAACTTAGGCGATAACGGTCTTAAATTATGCTCATAAGTTTTACGAGCATGAAGGTCTATTTCCGATGCAAAAACACATTCGGCACCTAGCTCATGAAATGCATAGTGAAAGCCTCCTATACCAGCAAATAAATCTATAAACTTATATTTTGTTGTCATTTTACCTCAAACATAACTTTACACTAAAAATACATTATTTCAATTATTATAGTAATTTAAGTTGAATTAGGGCACTAAAGAAATTGTAAGGGCACTAAAGAAATTGTACAATTCCTAAAATTTCATAATTTATATTCAATGATATGTTATCAATAACTTCTGTTCATTTCAAATGTTGGTTGCATCATATTCGGAGCTCTAAAATTATCATCCCGTTACTTGCTTAAGTTAGGTTGATAATGGGCAATAGCATTCGTAAGGAAAATGTTAGGATTGTCTTTTTCTAGTGGGGGAGATTCTTGATCTCTAACAATACTGCTTATAATATCTTTTTAAAATAGTACACTTAGTGATTTGTGGCTAGACCCTTAAGTCTTGTCTAATATGTAATTAAATATAGCTTCGAGTAAAATCTAAGCTATATTTATTATTGATTTGAAAATTTAGGCAGTTTTTTTAGCGCCAAAAGAAAGACCGCCAAATTTTTTATTAAAGTCACTAACGCTTTTATTTGATTGATTAACAACATTAACAGCGCCTTTATTCCAAGCTGGATGATCACGAAAATCAACGTCCATCAAAAGTTCGTTAATTTTAAGTGTTGACATGGCCATAAATTCATCTTGACCAATTTTAATTTTTAGCGATTTATAATCGGGATGAATATCTTTTCTCATGCTGCTAACTCTCTTTGTTTTTTAGAAATTTCTTTCTTTACTCTTTTAACATTATCAGACATCAAAGTATCTTTTGCTTTTAAAATAAAAGCATCAAAGCCACCATTTTTTTCAACGGTTCTCATTGCTCTTGCAATTACTTTTAATCTATATTTTTGACCAGTAATTTCACTAGTATATATTACTGATTTAATATTTGGCTCAAAACGTCTTCTTGTTTTTCTTTGTGAGTGAGAAACGTTATTTCCATACTGAACTGCAACGCCAGTTAATTCGCATTTACGAGACATGTCAAATTACTATAAATTTATTTAATTAAGTTAGTGAGAATATATATTCTTAAATCTGATGTCAAGAACTATGTTAATTTAAAGTTCATTTTAAAAGTTGTTACTTCTATTTTTATAACCTTAAGTTACAAACTTAGCTGAGGACGGCTTATTTATAGTAGTATAATAAAACAACTTTTATAGAACTGTGTATAAGTTGTTTGACAATTTGCCTTAATTTTCATAGTGTTATGCTTCATAAATGAATAATTAAATAAGTTGTAAAATATGTATAATTCACAAAAAAGTGCCTTAGGAAATCCAAAAGTGAATAAAATAGTAGTAGATGTTACAGTGACTGAAGGTGCAACACTAACTTGTTCAACCAAAATAGACATTGACAGTTTGCATCTATGTGCAGGTTCTCATTTTGAATCAATGAATCCTATAGATAAGGAGGGGAATCCTTCAGTCAAGATTCAAAAATTATTTATAGAAAAAGGGGCAACAGTTAAAATAGGTAATATGGAAATTTATGGAGTTAGCTCGGATAGATTATTTGAGACACCTTGCAATCCTTTTCGAGAAGTTGTAGTTGTACATTCTGATTTAGAATTAGTAGGAGAATCAGACCTAGTTTAATAATATATAATAGTTTCATTATAACAATAATAGGCGCTCAAGTTTGGTTTTGAGCGTCTATTGTGTTACCTATTAAAATTATTACTTCTGCTGCATTGCTTTAACGATATCTTCGACAACTTTTTTCGCATCACCAAACAGCATTAAAGTATTATCTTGAAAAAATAGTTCATTTTGTACGCCGGCATATCCAGATGACATTGAGCGTTTGATAAAAAATACAGTTTTAGATAATCCAACATCTAAAATAGGCATGCCATATATCGGGCTAGTTTTATCAGTTTTTGCAGCAGGATTAGTCACATCATTAGCGCCAATGACTAATGTTACATCTGTTGAGCTAAAGTCGCCATTGATTTCCTCAAGCTCGAGGACATCCTCGTAGTCAATATTGGCTTCTGCCAGTAACACATTCATATGACCGGGCATTCTTCCAGCTACTGGGTGAATTGCAAAGCGCACTTTAATGTTTTCTTTCTTTAACAATTCAACCATTTCTTTAATTGCATGTTGAGATTGAGCCACCGCCATGCCATAGCCAGGAACGATAATCACGCTTTCAGATTGTTCAAGTAAAAAAGCTGCATCTTCTGCGCTGCTGACATTTGGTACGCGTTGATCATCAATGTTATCATCTGTGGAAACAGCTGACTTCATAAAGGCGCCAAATATTACATTTAATAATGATCTATTCATTGCCTTGCACATAATATAGCTAAGAATGGCTCCTGATGCTCCGACTAAAGCGCCTGTGATGATTAGTAAACTATTGCACAGAGTAAAGCCAATACCAGCTGCAGCAAAGCCAGAATATGAGTTGAGCATTGAAACAACAACGGGCATGTCAGCGCCACCAATTGGCAAAATAAGCAACGCGCCAATAATTAATGCAAGTAGAATTAAGCTTAGAAATAAAAATATCCCTGGTGCTTTGACAAAATAATAAGTCATTACTATTAAAATCACATTTAAAGCAAAGCAAATATATTGTTGACCTGTAAATTTCATAGGACTTGAACTAATCAAACCCTGCAATTTGCCAAAAGCAACCAAAGAGCCGCTAAAAGTAATAGCGCCTATGATTGCGCCAAGTGACATCTCAATTAAAGCGCCAGTTGGAATAGCGCTGCTCTCACCAATATTAAAATTTTGAGGGGATATTAAAGCAGCAACTGCAACTAAAACAGCAGCGAGACCCACTAAAGAGTGAAAGCCAGCAACTAATTGCGGCATTGCAGTCATTGGAATTTTTTGAGCAATAATTGCCCCAATAAGACCACCTATTGCTATTGTTATCAATAAAGGAATTTTATAGCTAAAACCTGGAATGCAAAATGTGGCATAAAGAGCCATTGCCATACCAATAATACCAATAATATTACCATATCTAGCTGATTTTGGAGATGATAAGCCTTTTAAAGCAAAGATAAAGCATATTGCCGATATTAGGTATGAAAACTCAATTAATTGTATTGTCATAAAGTTATTTTTAAAAATTATTTTTTCTTAAACATTAAAAGCATTCTTTGAGTAACCACAAAGCCACCAAATATATTTATTGCAGCAATAAAAGCGGCAAAAAAACCTAGCATAGATGCAGTATCAAAATCAGAAGAGCCACCAGCTATTAGTGCACCAAGAATGATAATGCCAGATATTGCATTAGTGATGGACATTAATGGTGTATGTAATGATGGCGTCACTTTCCAGACGACATAATAACCCACAAAGCAAGCAAGGATAAAGATCGTGCTCATGTGAAATAATGGGTCAATTCCATCTGTTATATTTATTGGAATATTGGTGTTTATCTCACTCAAATTGGTGGCCAATGCATTTGCTTTAGTTGAAAGTTCGTTTGCTTGATTTATTGCGGTAGAGAGTTTAGTGTCCATAAATACCCTGATTTTATTTAGTTTTTAATAATACAGCTTTAACTAATTCATCTTCAAAATGAAATTTCTCATCTAGAACTGCGTGAGCAATGAAATTATATAAATTTTTAGCATATAATTTTGAACTATCGTGCGCAATTTTTGCTGCCATGTTAGTCCAGCCAATAATTTTAACACCGTTTTTTATAAATAATTTACCTGCAGATGAATCCTCAACATTTCCGCCAGTTTGTGTTGCCATATCAACGATAACCGAACCTAGCTTCATTTTTGCCACCATTTCTTTTGTTAATAATATAGGTGCTGCTTTACCTGGAATCTGAGCAGTGGTAATGATTATGTCATATTTATCAATGATGCTTAACAGAAATTGCTCTTGTATTTTTGCAAAATCAGAGGATAGTTCTTTAGCATAGCCAGTTTTATCTTCGGCATTTTCTTTTTGAGTTTCTGGATACACAAATTTAGCACCTAAGCTTTGAGCTTGTTCGCGCGTGCTTTCTCTTACATCATAAGCAGAAACAACACTACCCAAACGTTTAGCGGTCGCAATTGCTTGCAGTCCTGCAACGCCAATTCCTAAAATAAGTGTTTTGGCTGGGTTAATTGTGCCTGCTGCACTCATCATCATGGGAAAAGCTCTGTCGTAATGATAGCTGGCTTCAATAACAGCTCGATAACCCGCTAAGTTACTTTGTGATGATAGAATGTCCATGCCTTGAGCTCTGGTGATACGTGGCAATAATTCCATTGCAATCAAAGAAATATTTTTGGTTTTGGCATGATTAATATAGTTGGAATATAGATAAGGTGATATAGAGCCAATTATAATTGCTCCATCTTTTGCCATATCTATTTCGTTATATTGATCAACTAAAGGAGTGGGCTGAACTTTTAAAATAATATCTGCGTCTGATAAAATTTCCAATGGAATCGCTGAAACGACTGCGCCATTTGCGGTATATTCGTTATCAGTAAAATTAGCTTCCAATCCAATTCCTTTTTCAACAAAAACTTTAAATCCTTTTTTGACATAAAGTTTTGTAACATCAGGAGTAATTGCTGTTCTGAATTCTCCGTTTTCTCTTTCTCTGATTGCTGCAATTTTCATTACTAAATAATTTTTAATTTATGCTTGGTTGTAATATTTCTTTTTGCACAGTATTATATATAAAAGCAATTTAAAATAAATTTTTATGGTAATGCAGATAGTTAAGTTGGGTAGTGCATTTTTCAAACACATATTAATGATAATATTAGTTTTTATGACATTAAATGCAAATGCCCGTGATATATCAACTGAAATTAAATCATATATTTCTAATATAAAGTCAATAGCAGTTGAATTTACGCAAACTGATAGTATGAATCAGGAATTTAAAGGTATGCTCATTATTGATAAACCATATAAATTTAGATGTAATTACTATGAGCCATTTCCAATTGTTATAGTTGGTAATAAAAACTATATTTCATTATATGATTATGAAATGAATAATTTAAGCAGAGTCAAGGCGGCAGAAAATATTTTTAATTTTCTTTTAGTTGATAATATTGATTTTGAAAAACAGTTTCAAGTTATCTCGGCAATTGAGCAAGGTGAAAATTATGTCATATCAGTTAAAAGTAATGATTTAAATAAAACAAGTAAAATTACTTTTGGTAAAAAAACTAAACATATTAAGCAAATACAAATTTTTGAGGAGGATAATATTATTACCCTAGAATTTGATAAAACGCATGAGATAAATAATGTTGCAAATGAATTATTTATTATGAAAGACCCTGATTTATTCGGTAGAGCTGCAAGGTTTAATAAGGCTGATCTTGAAAAAAAATTTAATATTGTAAGATAGGACTTGAACAAGTTACATAAAACTATTATCTTAACAAGTGGCTAGTATTGGGGCGTATGCTTTGTTTAGTTGGTCAGGTCTGAAAAGAAGCAGCCAGAGCTTTCGCAAACGGGTTTGGTACTAGCTATAGTATTTAAGTTGAATTATGTAGAATTGCAGATTTCATTTCTGTGAAGGTGAAGATCCAGAAAAGTAGGGTTTATGTTAGATTCTTAGCCTTGCGTGGGAATCAACATCTCGAAGAATTTGTGTCTATTCAATTGAAATTACTATATAGTCATATTTAAGAGTGATTATATTAAATATCCTCATCAATTATTGCCTACTATTATTTTTTAAAATATATGGTACAAGAAAAATATATTCCTTTTGCGCGAAAATATAGGCCTACAGATTTTTCTGAATTAAAAGGACAAGAAGTTTTAGTCAAAACACTTTCTTATTGTATTCAAAATAAAAGATTGGCCTCCGCCTATCTTTTAACTGGTATTAGAGGGGTTGGCAAAACCTCATCTGCTCGCATCATTGCGCAAAGCGTGAATTGTAGCAGTGTACAAATAATCGAGAAGCAAGTGAAACCTTGTGGCACGTGCACTAATTGCGAAAGCTTTAAAAAACATTCACATCCAGACATTATAGAGATAGATGCAGCAAGCCGCACCAGTGTTGAGGATATTAGAGAAATCATTGAAAGCAGCGAGTATCGACCCTTAATTGGAGCGTATAAGTTTTTTATCATAGATGAAATTCATATGTTATCGCGGAGTGCCTTTAATGCATTGATTAAAGTAGTTGAAGAGCCACCTGAACATGTAATTTTTATTTTTGCAACTACGGAAGTGCAAAAAATTCCTTTAACAGTAGTCTCAAGATGTCAAAGATATGACTTACGTCGATTTAACTTTGATGAAATTTATAATTTAATTGAGTCAATTGCTCATAAAGAAGGTTTAAATATTGAGCCTCAGGCGCTTAAAATCATTGCCAATAAATCAGAAGGGTCAGCTAGAGATGCAATAGCCATACTTGATCAAGCAGCGTCTTATTTACATAATATTGATGAATCAAATATCATTACAGAAGAAGTTATTGGCAAGATGCTAGGATTGCTTAGAACTAGTATTATTATTGAATTCACTCAATTAATTATTGCAAATGACCCAAATAGAGCAATCTCATTATTACACCAAATATATTATAGTGCCAATAATTTAGAATATTTTATTCAAGGTTTATCAGATTTTATGGCAGAGCTTTGTAAATCAAAAGTCATCACCAATTATCATAACCCAATATATCATGATTATTCAGAAGAAATTACTTCGATTTTAATTGGCACATCACTTTCTCGCCTGACTATGTTGTGGCAAATTTTTAGTAATGGTATGCTTGAAATTAAGCAATCTAATAATGAGTTAATTACAGCCGAAATGCTGATCATCAAATCGATATATGCATGTAATTTACCTGAAATTGAAAATATAGTCGATGCTGATGTAAATATTTTAAGAGAAAGTGAAGACGAAATTAAAAAGCAACCAGATTATGGTATCTTTTCTTTTTTAAGATATTGCCATTCGCAAAAAGAAATGGAAATATATTATTTGCTCCTAAACGAAGTTGAAGTTATGGAATTTATAAATCAAAAAATGAATTTTATGGGAAATATATCTAGCGTGCTAATTCCAAAGCTTGAAAATCTACTAAAAGAATGGTCAAAGCAAGTTTGGCAAGTTTCTTATTCCAAAAGTGATCAAATTATATCATTAAAAGATAAGATGCTTGAAAAAGTTAAAATTTCAGAGGATTATCAAATAATAAAAAACTATTTTCCTGAAGCGAATATATCAGATATAATTCTTAAAAAGAATAATTTTATAAAACATATTGAGGTAAAATAATGGATATTCAAAAATTAATGAAACAAGCGCAGGAAATGCAGAAAAAAATGAATGCGATGCAAAAAGAGATTTCTGCAAAAATTTATGAAGGAAAATCTGGTGCAGGCATGGTTAATATCCAAATGAGCGGTAATGGTGAGATGAAGAAAATTACGCTGGACCCATCATTGCTAAATGTTGAAGAAAAAGAAATGCTTGAAGATTTAATTATCGCAGCTCACAATGATGCAAAGTCAAAAGCAGAAGAGGAATCTAAATATAATATGACCGAGGCCTTTGGAGATTTAGGCAACCTACCAATGGGGCTAAAATTTTAATTAAATCAATATGCAAAAACAGTCTGGACCTGATCAGCTAATTTACCTTTTTTCTAAATTACCGGGTCTGGGCACTCGTTCAGCTAGGCGTATTGTGCTGCATTTACTGCAAAATAAAGATTTGCGCTTGAATGGTTTAATTCAAGGATTAGTTGATGCTGCAAATAGAATCAATGATTGCAAATTATGTGGTAATATTGACTATACAGAAATATGCACCATATGTAGCGATGCAAGCCGCACTGACTCTATTATTGCAGTAGTAGAAACTGTTGCTGAGCTTTGGGCGATTGAGCGAAGTGAGACATTCCGAGGGCGCTATCACGTTTTGGGATCGTCGATTTCGGCATCAAGTAGCAGGAATCCAGAAGAGCTCGGCTTACACAAATTACAAAAACGTTGTATTGACAATAATACTGATGAGTTAGTGATAGCAACCAACTCAACGCTTGATGGTCAAACCACCGCTTATTTTATCACTGAATTTTTTAAAGATAAAAAAATTAATATCTCGCGTCTAGCTAGCGGCATACCTATTGGTGGTGAGTTGGATTACCTAGATGAGGGAACTCTCACTGCTGCGTTTGCTAGTAGGTATAAATTTGATTAAAAAGTCACAATTTTAGTAATTGATAAATACAGTTTGCTAATATTGAAAATTCTTGCAATTTGAATCTTTTCAAGAGTATAATTATAAAAAAATATTGTATTTTATGAAGGGGTGACATAGGTGAAAAATCAAAAGGTTGAAGATTTTGAGCGTACGGATTTTCTGTTCGGTGCAAATTCTGTTTTTATTGAAGAATTGTATCAACAATTTCTTAAAGATCCAAATTCTGTTGATCCAAGTTGGCTTGAATTATTTAATCAGCAAAAAGAAGGTGTATCTTTAAAAAGCACGTCTAAAATTATTATCAAAGATTTGCCTAAAAATGATGTGTCTCAGGGGCAAAGGACTGGTGGAAATCTAGCGTTAGAAAATGCTCTTAGAGCTAAATTCATGATTAATGATTATCGTGATCATGGTCATTATCTAGCGTATCTTGATCCACTTAATCTGGAAGTTAGAAAAACTCATGAAGAGTTAAGGCTTAATATTGAGAATTTTGGTTTTACAGAGCAGAACTTAAATGAAATAGTTGACGTATCGAATGTTATTAATGGTCTTGCCCCATCATCACTTAGAGATATTAAAAACCTGCTTGAGAATACTTATACTAAATCTATTGCGGCCGAATTCACTCATATTGAAAATATTGAAGAGAGAAACTGGTTATATTCGCAAATGGAAAATGCCAGTTCAAATCACAATTTAAGTGCTGATGATAAAAAGCGCTACTTAAAAGATTTGGTTGAAGTTGATGGATTTGAACAATATATCCACACAAAATTTCCTGGAGCTAAGCGTTTTTCAATAGAGGGCGGTGATGCATCGATTATTTGCCTTGATGTGGTTATTGAGCAATCATGTAATCATGAGGTCAAAGAAATGGTCTTGGGTATGGCGCATAGAGGCAGGTTATCGACTCTAACGAAAATCATGCAAAAACCATATAGAGCAGTGCTTGCCGAATTTAAAGGTATTAGCGCCTTTCCAAAAGACTTAAATATATCAGGTGATGTGAAATATCACATGGGTTACTCTTCTGAAAAAACTTTTAGTAATAATAAAACAATTCATTTATCGCTCACGCCAAACCCATCGCATTTAGAAGCGGTGAATCCTGTGGTTGCAGGCAAAACAAGAGCAAAGCAAGATCTTCTTAATCGTGATCGTAGCAGTGTTGTTGGCATATTAGTGCACGGCGATGCGGCGTTTTGTGGTCAAGGTGTTGTTGCAGAAAGTTTGGTTATGTCGGGCCTTAAGCCTTATGAGGTTGGTGGTATTTTTCATTTAGTGATTAACAATCAGGTTGGTTTTACGGCTGATGCTAAGGATGGTCGCCCAGGGCGTTATTGCACTGAAGTTGCAAAAATGGTTGGAGCGCCAATTCTTCATGTTAATGGCGATGATATTGAAGCAGTGATATTGGCGACCAAAATTGCTTGTGATTACCGCATGAAATTTTGCAAGGATGTGGTGGTTGACATTGTTTGTTATCGTAAATATGGTCACAATGAGGGCGATGAGCCGATGTATACGCAAAGCGTGATGTATAATGTTATCAAAACAAAGCAAACGCCTGCAGAAATATATGCAAAAAAACTAGTTGAGCAATCTGTTATAGATTCTGGATATTTGGAGCAACTGCAAACTGAGTTTAAAAATACATTAGACAAAGAGTTTGCTGAGATTGAAAATTATGTTCCGCCGCTTCAATGGCTTGATGGAATGTGGAAGGGTTTTGAGCGTAATAATAGCAAAGTAGTTAATACTGGTGTTGCAAAATCAAAATTACAAAAGATGACTCGTGATTTATGCGCGATTCCAAAGTCGTTTGCGCTTAATTCTAAACTAAAGAAACTATTTAGTACTAGAGTTGAGACTATTGACAAAGATCAGCCTATTGATTGGGCGACTGCTGAGCAATTAGCCTTTGCCACTATACTTGAGGAAAAAATTCCTATTCGTATCACTGGTCAAGATTCAGGTCGTGGTACGTTTTCGCATAGGCACGCGGTGCTGCATTCACAAAACGATGAATCTATATATGTGCCTTTAAACAACGTATCCAAAGAGCAGGCTTTCTTTGAAGTTGCTGACAGTAATTTGTCCGAATATGGTGTGCTTGGTTTTGAGTATGGCTATTCATTAGTAAATCCAAATCATCTGGTGATTTGGGAAGCGCAGTTTGGTGATTTTTGTAATGGTGCGCAGATTATATTCGACCAGTTTATATCATCCGCCGAGACGAAATGGATGCGTATGAGTGGTTTGGTTTGCTTGTTGCCAAATGCGATGGAAGGGCAGGGACCTGAGCATAGTTCGGCGCGTATTGAGCGGTTTTTGCAGTTATGTGCAGAAAATAACATGCAAGTTGTTTATCCAACGACTCCAGCATCGATTTTTCATCTTTTGAGACGTCAGGTTAAAAGTAATACACGTAAGCCATTAATTGTTATGTCGCCAAAATCTTTGCTGCGTCACAAGCTTGCGGTGTCTCCGCTTTCTGATTTAGATGAGAATACATCATTTTCTCCAATAATTGATGAGATTGATTCGGACATTGACGCACGCGTGGTGAAAAAAGTTATTTTTTGCTCAGGTAAAGTTTACTATGACTTGTTGGAGAAAAGAAGGGGTGCGTCAATTAAAGACACGGCAATTATTCGCCTTGAGCAACTTTATCCTTTTGCAAACGATATTGTGTCTGAGATAGTGAATAAATATAGTAAAGCCACTGAGTTTGTTTGGTGTCAGGAAGAGGCGCGCAATATGGGTGCTTGGAAGTTCATCAGATCATATATGGATGAGATTTTGCAAAAAACTGTGAGGAAAAATATTGTGTATATAGGAAGAGACGAAGCCTCTTCGCCTGCAGTTGGTTATTTATCAGTTCATAACAAACAACAAGAGGCATTGGTTAGTGCTGCTCTTGGTATTAAAAATTGAGCTAAAGAATTAAAATTCAGTAATTTAAGAAATATTTTGGTTTAGGAGAATTTTATGAGTGTTAATATTATAGTACCAGCCCTTGGTGAGTCTGTATCAGAGGCGACCATTGCTAAATGGTACAAGAAAGTTGGTGATGCGGTTAAGGTTGATGAGCTATTGCTTGAATTGGAAACTGAGAAAGTGACTTTAGAGGTCAGCGCCTCAGCAAATGGTATCTTAGAGTCTATTGATAAGGCGGAGCAAGAAACTGTAACTATTGGTCAGGTACTTGGCAAAATCAAAGAGGGAGCTGCTGTTGCAAGTACGATTTCTGCGTCGGCTGCTCCAGCACCTGCGCCTGTTTCTGTTGCAGCTAATCTAGTTTCGAATGTCACAAGTGCAGCAGCCTCAAAAGTTGATCCAGTTAAGACCATGCCGCCATCGGTGCAAAAAATGGTAGCTGAGAATAATTTGAATCCAAGTAATATTGCTGGAACTGGTAAGGATGGTCGCATTAACAAAGGTGATGTGATTAATGCTCTGAGTTCGAGTGCTGCACTGACTATATCCAGACCAGCGCAAAGTAATGGTGATAAACCAGTTGAGCGCGTTCGTATGTCTCGCCTTCGTAAAACCATTGCTCAGCGTTTGAAAGACTCGCAAAATACAGCAGCTATCTTGAGCACGTTTAATGAGATTGACATGAGCAAGGTGATGGAATTGCGCAATAGATATAAGGATTCGTTCAAGGACAAGCACAGCGTCAAGCTGGGTTTTATGTCTTTTTTTGTAAAAGCAGTAGTTAACGCGCTTAAGGAAGTGCCGTCTGTTAATGCTGAGATGGATGGTGATGATATTATTTACAAACATTATTATGACATAGGAGTAGCAGTTGGCACCGAGCAAGGTTTGGTTGTGCCTGTGGTGAGGAATGCTGATAAAATGAGTTTTGCTGATATTGAGCAGGAAATTGTCTCGCTTGCAACGCGTGCACGTGATGGCAAGTTAGCTATGTCTGATTTGAGTGGTGGCACATTTTCGATCACGAATGGTGGGGTATATGGTTCGCTTCTTTCAACGCCGATAATTAATCCGCCACAAACGGGAATTATTGGCTTGCATAATACGCAAGAGCGCCCAGTGGCCATTAACGGTAAGGTTGAGATCAGGCACATGATGTACATTGCGCTGTCATATGATCATCGCGTGATTGATGGCAAAGATGCTGTGACGTTCTTGGTAAAAGTGAAGCAAGCTATTGAAGATCCAGAGAGATTATTGCTTGATATGTAATTTTTGTCATCCCCACGAAGGTGGGGATTCATTCTTTGACTCAAGGCTTCCTTCTGTTAAATATTTTAAAACCATTTAAATATTTTTTTAATGAACATCCAAATAATTTCGATAGGTAAGCTCTCTAATGAAATCGCATCTCTGGTCAAGCGTTTTGAGAAAATGATCACTTGGCAAGTTAAAAATTTTGAGCTTGCTCATTCCAAAAAGCAGAATCTTGCCGATATAAAGCAGGACGAGGCGAAGCTGATTGCTGCTAAGATTAGGGAGAGTTCTTACGTTATCGTTCTAGACTTAAAAGCAAAGCAAATGAGCAGCGAGAGTTTCAGTAAAATATTTACGAAACAAATGATGGCTGGTAAAAATATTGATTTTATTATTGGTGGTGCTTTTGGTTTGAGCTGTGACATAATTAACAGAGCCAATTTGTTATTAAGTCTGTCTGAAATGACATTTCCGCATCAGTTTGCCAAATTATTATTGCTTGAGCAGATATATCGGGCGCAGAGTTTGATCAGCAGTCATCCGTATCATAAATAGCCTTTCCGAGAAGTTGATGGTCTTTAATAGTTGAAAAATAACATGAAAAATTATTGGATCTATATTTTAGCTTCTAAAAAAATGGAACTCTTTACGTAGCTGTTACAAATATATTTACTTCATCGTATTTTTGACTATAAGCAAAAATCGATTAAGGGTTTTATAACGCTAATTCGGGATAAGGAAAGAGGATAAGTTGAAATTGGAATGAAATTTTAAGGAAGGTTTATTCTTTTTTAAAGAGT
>RXKF01000008.1 GCA_003963235.1 Rickettsiales bacterium | reverse complement strand
TCCTTTTATTATTCATTTAAATTATTTTGTTATCATTGCCATAGTTGCACATGTGATTGAACCTTTATTTGTTTTTATTAGTATAATTACTTATACCTTGGGTTTAATCACACCTCAACCACTTATTTACTCTCCCTATTTACCATCCCTATCCATTACTCAGGTTAGCATAACTTTATTCTCTTAATCTCCATGACTCTTTTATCCAATCTTAGCTATACCAAAAAGAAATAAGCTAACCCCAAGAAACTAAAAAAACTGAATGCGTCAGTAAATGCAGTTAAGACAACACCAGAAGCAGCAGCTGGATCAATGTCAAATTGATTGAGTAGAATTGGAATGAATGAGCCAAAAAATCCCGATATAATAAAATTAATTAATACAGAAACCGCAAAAATTATACTTAAATTCAGATCACTAAATAGTAAGTATATTAAAACAAAACTAATCAGGGATATTAATAATCCGTTTAAAAGGCAAATATAGGTTTCTTTAGTAATAACGCGCACAGTGTTTGAGGAATTGATCTCACGATTACCAATTGCTCTGACTGTCACAGTCATTGCCTGCGTTCCAGCATTGCCTGCAATTGAAGCCACAATTGGCATAATTGTGGCAAGTGTAATTAACTTGGCAATCGTATCATTAAATTGATTAATTACGAGCGAAGTCAGGCACGCTGTGATTAAATTTATAAATAACCAAGGAAATCTTCTCTTTGCTGTTGCATATAAATTATAAAAAATATCACTATTATTGACTCCTCCTAAATGTAAAAAGTCACTTTCAGTCTGTTCCTCGACAATATAAAGCATGTTATCAATAGATATACTCCCAACAAGTTTTCCTTGCTTGTTAATCACAGGTACTACGGTTAGAGCATATTGCTTAAATATAAAAGCAAGCTCATCTACTTTCATATAAGCATCTACGACCATAAACTTAAAATTCATCAGGTCTGATAAAGCTATATTTCTTGAGCTTTTCATTAATGTGCTAAGCAGTATTGTGCCAACGGGTTTAAATCTATTATCAACAACAATACTTGCATAAAAGTCTGAATTAATATTACTTCGCCTGATAAAATCAATTGCTTGTCCTACAGTCCAATGTTGTTTAAGTGACACAAAATCTTTTTCTAAAATACGCCCAGCTGTGTCTTCAGGATACTTAAACCCTTCGATGATTTGTTGCCTTCTTTCTTGACTTAATTCTGCAATAATTAGTTCTTTAAAGTCGGGATCTAATGCTCCAATTACCTCAATTGAATCTTCAATATCAAGTTCATTAATTAAGCGAGCACTAGTTTCTATTCCGAGAGCTTCGATAGCTGGCTGTTTATTACCATCGTTTAAGCATACAAGCACATCTGGATTTAACCTTGATGCAATTGCTGGAAAAATTACTGGATAATCTCTACGACTTGTATTATCTAGAAAATCAGCTAGATCTGCGTAATGTAAGTTGACTAGAAAATCTACTGCGTCTTTTAATTGTTTATTATTAATGAGATGAGTGATATGTTCGAATTGTTGATCAATTTTATCCTGATGGTTTACCAATTCGTTATGCTGCATGTTACCTAACGGAGCATTATTTCCCATAATATAAAACTACCAAATGTTAATTAAAATATGGTGCGGCCGAGAAGATTTGAACTTCCACTCCTTATCAGAACAGCACCCTCAATGCTGCGCGTCTACCAATTTCGCCACGACCGCTTAAATAGAAAGATTTAAATAATCACAGTAATGGATAACCTGCTCATCCATAATTAGCGTTAAATAATTATATAGCAAGCTTTAAAATAAAAATCAATTATTTCATCAAGCCCATCTGCGATTAAAATCCTAATTGTTTTACAATCAAACTTTTATAACTCTCTAAAATCAAATCATTATGATCATTGTTGTTGCAATTAGAAATTTCTCCATCACATTTTTTCCTCATTAATGAATTAGCTTGATAAAAATTATTATTATTTAACTTAGCCATGTCAAGCACTAATCCTGGAATAAAAGTTATATCAAGTGAAGAATATTGTGTTTTATCTTTAATTTCAAAATTAGCATTAATATTATAGAAAGTTTTAAAATAGTCTTTAATATCACGCGTAAATCTTAATTGAGTTGAAAAACCTTCAAATGATGGTAAATGGTCACCAAAATTAACAATAATAGTTTTCTTCTTACGTTTCATTAATTTATCTATGAGGTCGCTTTGATCGATGCTTGTTTTCGTTAGTCTGTCAATATAATCATTTAATTTAGAACATAATTGATCATTCATTGAGAGGCTACATCCTATTTTATCTAGAAAAAAACTTGAATGAGGTCCATGATTGAGCATTGTTGCCGCAAAAATATATTTTGGTTTTTCTGGGTTTTTATCAAGCGCATCAATAATCATATCTGCAATCATGCTATCTGGAATATTACCCCAACTATCTGGCTTAAAACCAAATTCATAAATATCGGTTACATTATCTGCTCCAAGTTTGGTATATGAATCAAGAGCTAATGAGAAATTTTTATCAACAGGATATAATACTTCTACATGATATCCAAGCCCTCGCAAATGAGACATAATTGAATTTTTTGTATGTGGGACTAGCGTGATAAATGGCATATAACTAGGCCCCGCAAAAGATTTGTGCGGTATACCCGTGTTTATTTCATACTCACTAATCCAAGAACTACCACCAAATGTGTTAACATTTAAAATACCGCTATATTTTGTGTATTTATTGTCATGAAAAAATTTGAACTGTAATTTATCGGCAAAATCATAATCAAGTTTTATTGGATTAAAAACTGATTCATTTAATATAACTACGATATCTGGCATTTCATTTTCAGATGCTCCATCATTTGTTATTATATGTTTTTCTTTACTGATTTGCTCAAGTATCAAGTTTTCATCAATCTTTCCACTTTTAGGTTCTATATATATATCCTGAACTGTGAATATAATATCTGCAAAAGGTCCGTATATTCTTCGCGAGTAATTTTTATTTTCTGACTTAATTGATTCAATCGCATAATAGAAATAAGAATTCTTATTGAGTGAAACTTCAAATATTTTTGAGCTTAAAAGAATAGCAACACCAAAAGAAACTAATCTAAAGAAATAAAAATTTTTAGGCCCTAGATTTTTTTTATCAAGAAGCGTGTCTGATTTATTCCACAAGAGAATAAAGTTTATTAATAGCAAAACTACTATGAGGTATATTTCTTTAGTAGCATATTCGTATATAAGGCGAAATAATCCATGATTTACGAGTAGCTTTATCATAAAAAAATCAGCAGCAGAAAGCTCTTGCATTAAAAACTGCCACTTAATTAGTTTAATATAATCGAATGATACTGCTAAAAGCAAAGTCAAGAAGCCAGACAGCAAAAGTCTGTTTGTTATTAATATGATTATTAAATAGAAAAATAAGGCTAATAATATATTAGTTAAAATTAAAGTCGTATTAAATTTTGTAGTTATTCCTAAAAATAGAACTAAAAGAACAAACCAAGTGCTCAATGAAAAATATAATTCCTTTAAAGATATTTTATACTCAACTAATGTATCTAGTATGTTAAAAAGTTTTTTCATCATATTTAAATCTCAGTTTTGTTTTTAAAATAAACTATTTTTTTTATGAATCAATAATATTAGTAATAAAAATAACTTGATTCTTTGAAAAAATTAGTGCATATTACGGTTTAGCTTAAGGGGCGATTAGCTCAGTTGGTAGAGCATCTCGTTTACACCGAGACGGTCGGCAGTTCGAGTCTGTCATCGCCCACCATTAAAATCCCTTATAATTGAATCAAAAACATTTTGTAATTATGTCCAGAAATATCAAAAAAGCTATATATACTTTAATTGGATTAACAATCGTTACCACTCTTTTTATTTTTTCAAAGTTAAATATTGCTAATGGTTCTAAAATTGATGGAAAAAAATTCGAAGATTGGATGGTTTCCTGTGCACCTGCAGATGAAAAAACAAAAACTCCTGAAATTTGTGTTTTGAATCAACAATTAGACATGACTCAAGATGACAAGAAACAACCAATTGCATTGTTTCAAATTGGTTATTTTGGGCCTAAAAAAGAATTAAAAATCATTGAAATATTGCCACTTGGAGTTAGGCTTGAAGCTGGGACGTCGATAATAAATTCAAAAAATCTGATTGCACCTGGAAAATATGTAACTTGTCTATCAACTGGTTGTCAGTCAGTTGCAGTTATCACTGATAATGATTTGAAATTAATGCTGTCTAGTGCTGAGAATTCAGTTGCTTTTATGAATATTGATGGTCAGCAATTATCATTACCATTATCTATTAAAGGGCTTAAAGAAGGACTTGAATATTTAAAATAATATTTTTCATTTGAATATTGTATCTAAAGTTATACATGTAGGTTTTAAATTGAAATCAACTTTATATTATATACTTTACAGTTTGTGATGAAATAATATATTGTTAAGATAAATGATATTGTTGTATTTTAAAATATGGTCATAGTTTGCGTTATGCATAGTAAGCTTAGTTTTTAATAAATTTAGGCTTACCATTAAATCAATTTACAAAGTATCTATTTAAGTAATTTTTTAATTTTATATAAAGATTATATATGAAAAACTTTTTTTCTATATTTTTGAAAACCATAGCCTTGATTGTAGCTTTTATATTTTCTGCTGGCATTGTTTTTGCAGACAAACCTGTGTCGTGGCAAATGGATTTTCAACAAGCTGCTAGTCCTTTAATGCAAGAATTACATAGTTTTCATAATTTTCTATTAGTTATTATTACTGCAATTGTTTTATTTGTAATTTTTTTAATTGCATATGTATTATTTCGCTTTAATGCTAAAGCAAACCCTATTGCTAGTAAATTTTCTCATAATCTCACAATTGAAGTAGTGTGGACAGTTATTCCGATAATAATTTTAATAATTATTGCTATACCGTCGTTTAGAATTTTAAAAATGACAGAATTTTCCCCTCCAACAGACCTAACTATCAAAGTTGTTGGTTCTCAATGGTTTTGGACATATTCATATCCTGATCATGGTAATATTGAATTTGACAGCTATATGATTCAAGATTCAGATTTAAAACCTGGACAAATTAGATTGCTTGAAGTGGATAATAGAGTTGTAGTTCCTCAAGGAAAAGTAATTAAATTTTTAATTACTGCATCTGATGTACTACATAGTTTTGCAATTCCATCACTTGGTATTAAAATGGATGCGATACCTGGAAAAGTAAATCAAACTTGGACTAAGATAGATAAAAAAGGCGTTTATTATGGTCAGTGCTCAGAACTATGTGGTATCAAGCATGGTTTTATGCCAATAGCAGTTGAAGTTGTCAGTGTTGAAGAATTTGAAAAATGGGTAGCATCTAAAACTAAGACTACAAGCCATAACAATAAGCGTGACAGTGTAATGCTGTCGCATATTCAAACTAACTAATTAAAGTATAAATTATGACTGAATATACTCATGATAATGTAACCTTACATGCTGATGACGCACATCATCACACACCGCGTGGTTGGAAAAGATGGTTATTATCAACCAATCATAAAGATATTGGAAGTATGTATATTATTTTCTCAATTATAGCGGGCTTAATTGGGGGCTTATTTTCGGTTTTATTTAGACTACAATTAGCAGAACCAGGGTCTAATTTCTTAAGTGGAAATTTTCAATTATATAATGTTTTAATAACTGCTCATGCTTTAATCATGGTGTTTTTCATGATTATGCCAGCCTTATTTGGTGGCTTTGGTAACTGGTTCTTGCCAATACTTATTGGCGCACCTGATATGGCTTTTCCAAGAATGAATAATATTAGTTTTTGGTTACTTGTGCCATCTTTTATTTTACTGCTTTTATCAAGTGTAATTGATGGTGGAGCAGGAACAGGGTGGACATTGTATCCCCCCTTAAGTTCATTAGTAGGTCATCCCGGAGCTGCAGTGGATATGGCGATATTTAGCTTACACCTAGCGGGTATGTCTTCAATACTAGGGTCCATAAATATTATCGTAACCACATTTAACATGCGCGCCCCTGGAATGAGTTTGTTTAAGATGCCATTATTTGTGTGGTCAATTTTAATTACTGCTTTTTTACTTATCCTTGCACTTCCAGTTTTAGCAGGTGCTATTACCATGCTACTCACTGATCGTAATTTTGGCACTCATTTCTTCTCACCTGAAGGTGGTGGTGATCCAGTATTATTTCAACATTTATTCTGGTTTTTTGGTCATCCTGAAGTGTACATAGTGATATTGCCTGGTTTTGGTATTGTTTCTGAAATTATTTCAACATTTTCAAAAAAGCCTATATTTGGTTATACTGGCATGGTCTGTGCGATGGGTATAATTGGATTGATAGGATTTGTTGTTTGGGCTCATCATATGTTTACTGTAGGTCTAACATATGATGCTTTATTATATTTCACTGCTGGAACAATGGTAATTGCAGTGCCTACAGGCATAAAAATATTCAGCTGGATTGCTACTATGTGGGGTGGATCAATTACATTAAAAACACCTATGTTATTCTCAGTTGGTTTTATTGTATTATTCACAATGGGTGGAGTAACTGGGGTTGTTTTATCAAATTCAGCTTTAGACAGGGTTCTTCATGACACCTATTATGTAGTGGCGCATTTTCATTATACTATGTCGCTTGGTGCATTGTTTACAGCTTTTGCAGGATTTTATTACTGGTTTGGTAAAATGTCAGGCAAAGTCTACCCTGAATGGATGGGTAAACTTCATTTTTGGATCACATTTGTTGGGGTCAATTTAACTTTCTTCCCTCAACATTTCTTGGGTCTTGCTGGCATGCCAAGAAGAATCCCAGATTATCCAGATGCTTTTGCGGGGTGGAATATGGTTTCTTCAATTGGGTCGCTTATTTCCTTTGCAGCTGCTTTATTTTTTGTATTTATTATATTTTATACTTTGAAATACGGAAAAAAATGTCCTGATAATCAATGGGGTGAAGGTGCAACTACGCTTGAATGGACAGTTAGTTCTCCTCCAGCATACCATACATATGAAAAAATACCTGTAATTAAGTAATGAAAGAAGCTATTACAGCACATTCATTTGATGCAAATCTTGATCCATCTGTTAAAGATTATATAAGACTGATGAAGCCACGAGTAATGTCACTCGTGGTTTTTACAGCCTTATGTGGATTAATTATGGCGCCTGGCTCAGTTCATCCTTTAATTGGTGCTGCTGCAATTTTATTCATTGCTCTTGGTGCTGGTTCTGCAGCTACTATTAATATGTGGTATGATAGAGATATTGATGCTGTGATGGTTAGAACTCAAAAGCGTCCTATTGTTACTGGTGCTATTAATCCAGATGAAGCCTTATCATTTGGTATTATTACCGCTGTATTATCAGTTTTGATGATGGCCTTGTGCGTTAATATTATCTCATCGTTTTTGCTAGCTTTTACTATTGCATATTATGTTTTTATCTATACATTTTGGCTTAAGCGTTCCTCTATACAAAATGTAGTAATTGGAGGAGTATCAGGAGCGCTACCACCAATGATTGGTTGGGCATCTGTGAATGGCGAAGTTTCTTGGCAGTCATTTTCTTTATTTTTAATAATATTTATATGGACGCCACCACATTCATGGGCGCTGGCTCTTTTTAGGATTGATGATTATCGTAATTGTAACGTGCCAATGATGCCTGTTATTAAAGGTGAATATTATACTAAAAAACAAATTATGTTATATAGCATAATTATGGTTGCAACTGCCACACTTCCATATTTTTTAGATATGGCTGGTAAATTTTATTTATTATCTTCTATTACATTGGGAATTGGCTTTTTATATTATGCAATTAGACTATTCTCAGATTATAATCATTACTATGCTAAAAAACTTTTTTGGTATTCTATCTTTTACCTATTTAGTATTTTTCTAATCTTATTATTTAAAATATAGGAATCTTAAATTTTTATTTTTAAGACTCTTATATTTTGTTTAATTTTTCAAGCTTAAATTACTATATAAGTTTAAAGTTAAAGTGCCATGAACCACTAGTGCTTCTTGGTGCATAATAAATTTATAATATCTTGATTAATGGTTGAGTAGAGATTCACAATATTCATCCAGTTGATCAAATATATGTTTATCTTCATTTGGTTCTAATGGGTCTAAAAAATCACTGATACTAACAGTGTCATTTGTTTCAATATCTACAAGATTATTCTTTACATCAATTGAAAATTCATCTTCGTCTTTAAGATAATCATCGTTTTTAAAAAGTAGATTCGCAAATATTTTTTTTAGTTGATTTTTATCTTTTTGATTTAAAGAAGATGAATTTATTTTTTGTAGCTTGAGATGAAAATCTTCAAAATCTATTTCTATTTTATTTAATAAAAATTCATATCGTGCTGTCAGTACGCGTGAATCAATTTCCCCTGAGTTATCAAATGTTTCTAAACTATTGTTGAGTAAAAAATCTACATATTTTGCTGTGTTAATCATTGCTTGTATTTTAGTGTTAGTAAGCATGTTTGCGTAAATTAAAGGCGTGCTTTCTAATTCATCTTCTAAATTAATATCAATACCAGAATTTATTAATTCAACAGCAATTTGAGTATTATTAAAACGCGATGCATAACTCAAAGCATTGCTTCCATGTCCATCTATGTGATTAATATTAGGATTATACTTTAAAATAATTTTTACTGCTTCTAGATTTTCCTGCTCTGTAGCATGAATTAGTATAGTTTTTTTATTTGCATCTATTGTGTTAACATCAGCTCCTTTTTCAAGTAAAGCCTTTAGAATATCAACATCAACTAAATTTGTATTATAATAATGCAAGGATCTTTGAAATGGATATTTTGTACTTGAAATATTCATTAGTGAAGATTCATACTTGCTAGTAGCTTTTTTAATAAAATCCTCTTCATCTATTTGGTCATATCTTCCTATAAAACAATTAATTACCGCACTATTATTATCTTTATCGCGTGCATTAATATCAATTGAAGTATCTAATAATAATAAAACTGCCTCTGTATTTTTTAAAAATACAGCATGCATTAAAGCATTCATGCCATTATTGTCTGTTTCTCCTACATGTGCATTGGCTTGAAGAAGTAATTGAATAACTGCTATGTTCCCATTTTTTGATGCTTCAATTAATGGAGTCGTATTATGTTTCCCTTTATAATTAACGTCAGCACCTCCTGATATTAATTTGTTAACCGAATCATAATTTCCTGTACTCACCGCTTCAATTAATTCAACACTCATACTAAACCTTTTAATAAATTATTATTACCCTTTTTAAGTTTATATATTTTTATTGATTTTTTAATACAAAAATAACTTTATTTGTAAAACTTGAATATTAATTTTCAATATTTATGTTAAAATTGCTTTAGTGAAAGGTTAGATGAATCAATTAATATATTAAAAAATGCAATATTTTTAATTGTGGTTGTATGATTTAAGAGTTTTAGTTATGGTGACCCCTACGGGAATCGAACCCGTGTTTTCACCGTGAAAGGGTGACGTCCTAACCGCTAGACGAAGGGGCCTTCAGAGTTATTATGGTTAAATATAAAAATATATTAGCATTAATTAGCAATAAGTTGAATAATAAAATATATACGCTATAAAATTAATGCTTTGAATACCTAATTTACCTATAAAATCTAAGTAGGGCTATTAAACTATTATCCCTTATACAGCTTTTATCAATATATTGCAAGAGAGTTTTTCTAAAATAATTATATTTTTACAATAAATGTTTTATAATTTTAAAATTATGACCAAATATTTTTTACTTTAGAAAAAAATCCCTCATTTTGATAATTCGTTTTTGTATCGCCAAATTCGTGTGCTAGCTCTTCTAAAAGCTCAGTTTGTCGTTTAGTTAAATTTTTTGGAGTTTCAACAAAAGCATGAGCATATAAATCACCTCGTACACTTGAACGCACACGAGACATCCCTTTGCCTTTAAGGCGTAATCTATCTCCTGTTTGAGTGCCAGCTGGTACTGTTAATTTAACTTTTGCTCCTTCGATTGTTGGAATTTCAACCTCACAGCCAAGTGCAGCTTTAGCAAAATTTAATGGCAATTTTAAATGTAAACTATCTCCCTCAACTTGAAAAACTTCGTGCTGCTTTATATTTATAAAAACATATAAATCACCAACAGAGCCACCTCTTAAGCCAGCTTCACCTTCTCCAGCTATGCGAATCCGTACACCACTTTCAACGCCTGCAGGAACATTTACAATAAGATTTTTATTCTTCGAACTGCGTCCAGTGCCATGACATGTTGAACATGGGTTTTTAATAACTTGACCTTGACCACTACACACATTACAAGTTTGCTCAATTGTAAAGAATCCTTGTTGCATTCTTACTGCGCCATGACCGTTGCATTGCGAGCAAGTAGTAGTGCTGCTTGCATCTTTAGAGCCCTTACCACCACATGGAGTACATTTTGCTTCTGCAGTAAAATTGATTTGTTTGTCAACGCCTTTAAAAGCTTCTTCAAGAGTAATTTCTATATTATACTTTAAGTCAGAACCACGAGCAGCAGATTTTGTTTGAGCTCCACCTCTACCACCCATAAAATCACTAAAAAAGTCACCAAATATATCATTAATATCAGGTCCACCTCTATTTGATCTTGATTGCTGCCTTCCCGCACCATTTTCAAAAGCATCATGACCAAATCTATCATAAGCAGATTTCTTTTGTGGGTCTTTGAGGGTATCATAAGCCTCACTTATCTCCTTAAACTTCTTTTCGGATTCTGGGCTGTTTTGATTAGTATCAGGGTGATATTTTTTAGCCAACTGAAGATAAGCTTTTTTTATCTCGCTTGCTTCAGCAGAACGCGTAACCCCTAAGACCTCATAGTAATCTTTTTTTGTCATAATTTTATGCTCAATTTTAACGTATAGAAAGTATAGTTTAGAGTATGAGGATTAAAATATAACCCTTCATACTCAAATCATTTGCACAAATTTTAATTAATACAAACTAAATAATTATAAGACAATTATTTATTGTCGCTTACATCCTTAAACTCACCTTCAACTACTTTACCACCATCTTCCTTAGGTGATTTGTCTTCATTGCTATGATCATGCGAGCCAGCTTGTTCAGCACCCGCAGCATACATGGCTTCACCAATTTTCATGCTCGCTGTTGCCAATGCTTCAGTTTTTGCAGATATCTGATCATTATTATCTTCAATCTCTAAAGCTGCTTTCAAGTTAGCAATAGCATCTTCAATGGCAGTTTTATCTTCTGTTGAAATCTTATCACCATGCTCTTTTAAGCTTTTTTCAGTTGAGTAAATTAAAGTATCTGCTTTATTTTTTACTTCAATTGCTTCTTTGCGCTTTTTATCGTCTGCTGCATTTTGTTCTGCATCACGAACCATTTGCTCAATTTCATCATCTTTTAATCCACCAGATGCTTGAATCGTTACTTTTTGTTCTTTACCACTTGCTTTATCTTTTGCAGACACATGAACAATTCCGTTAACGTCAATATCAAAAGTAACTTCGATTTGTGGCATGCCTCTTGGTGCTGGCGGAATACCCTCTAAGTTAAACTGACCAAGCATTTTATTGTGCGCAGCAATTTCTCTCTCGCCTTGGAACACCCTGATAGTTACAGCGTGTTGATTATCCTCAGCCGTTGAGAATGTCTGACTTTTCTTGGTTGGTATTGTTGTATTACGATCAATCAAGCGTGTAAACACACCACCCAAAGTCTCAATGCCTAATGATAAAGGTGTAACGTCGAGCAATAATACATCTTTAACATCACCTTGCAAAACACCGCCCTGAACTGCAGCACCAAGTGCAACAACCTCATCTGGATTTACGCCTTTATGTGGCTCACGTCCAAAAAATTCTTTCACTTTTTCAATAACTTTAGGCATCCTAGTCATACCACCAACTAGAATAACTTCATCAACTTCATTAGGTTTTAGTCCGGCATCTTTAAGAGCTTTTTTACAAGGATCAATAGTGCGATCAATTAGATCCATAACTAGAGATTCAAGTTTTGCTCTTGTTAGCTTTATATTCATATGTTTTGGTCCAGATGCATCTGCAGTAATATATGGCAGGTTTACATCTGTTACTTGCGCACTGGATAACTCTTTTTTTGCTTTTTCAGCAGCTTCTTTAAGACGTTGTAATGCCAGTGGATCCTTTTTAAGATCAACTGAAGTTTCCTTCTTAAATTCATCAATTAAATAATCAAGAATTCTCATGTCAAAATCTTCACCACCAAGAAATGTATCTCCATTAGTAGCTTTTACTTCAAAAACTCCATCACCAATTTCTAAAACTGACACGTCAAATGTACCGCCACCAAGATCATAAACTGCGATAGTTTTATTTTCAGTTTTATCTAAACCATAAGCAAGAGCAGCAGCTGTCGGCTCATTGATGATTCTTAAAACTTCAAGTCCTGCGATTTTACCAGCATCTTTTGTTGCTTGCCTTTGCGCATCATTAAAGTAAGCAGGAACAGTAATCACTGCTTGCGTTACTGTTTCGCCCAAATAGTTTTCAGCTGTTTCTTTCATTTTTTGTAAAATAAAAGCACTTACTTGACTTGGAGAATATTTTTTATCTTCTACTTCAACCCATGCATCACCATTATCTGATTTTACGATCTTATATGGTACCATGTCTTTATCTTTGGTTACCGTTGGATCGCTGAAACTTCTACCAATTAATCTCTTAATTGCAAACAATGTGTTGTTTGGATTTGTCACTGCTTGCCTTTTAGCTGGCTGACCAACAAGTTTTTCATCTCCACCAACAAAAGCAACCATAGAAGGAGTTGTTCTTTCTCCTTCTATATTTGCTAACACTTTAGGCTCTTTGCCATCCATGATTGCAACGCATGAATTAGTAGTACCAAGATCAATGCCAATAACTTTTCCCATAATTAACTCCGTGTTTAAATATTATGCTTGACTAAAAATCGCCAATATGCTTTTTTACATCCATATTCTGTGATATAGGGCAGAATATTTTTTTTACAAGAGCTAAGGAGCAAAATATGTTAAATTTTTTAAAAGTTTTTGCACTATCTATATTCTTTCTAATTGGAACCGTATACGCAAATCCAGATAAAATACAAAATATTGAAAAAGTCAGAAAATCTATTGTAACAATAAATAGTAGAGTTCCTGTTTCTGCTTATCAAAATCCAGGCAGCTGGTCTGGCACGGGGTTTATTGTTGATGGCAAAAATGGATTATTGGTAACTAATAATCATGTGGTAGGCAGAGCATCAATAGGAACTTATTTTATAACATTTCATAATGGTCAACAAGCTGAAGCCAAAGTAGTATATTATGATATATATGCTGATTTTGCGATCATGAAAGTTGAGCCTAAAGAATTGCCTTCTGATTTTGAAGTAATAGAATTCACTGATGAAAAACCAAGACTGGGCTCAAAAATTTTTATAGTCGGCAACACTGAAGGGCAAGGTTTTTCATTTCATGATGGCTATTTATCAGACTTATTCGAAATTAGTGGCGAAATGCCTCAAGGATCATATGTTATCAATATGAACACTACAGGAGGTGCCAGCGGTTCTCCTATTTTGAACGAAAATAATCAGGCAATTGGCGTTTTATATGGTGGCGGTAAAACTCATTCTTTAGCTTTAAAAGGAGCGTATGTTCAGCATGTGCTTAAAGAGTTAAATAGTGGCAGCCAATATCCTAGTAGAAAACACATTGGTATTATCGCTAAATTAACTTCACTTGATAAAGCAGTTAAGCATAGAAATTTTCCTAAAAATGAAATGGATAAATATTTAAAAGATTATCCAGATGCTAGAAATAGAGCAATTATGGTGCGTAATACTTTGCCTGGTGGAACTGCTGAGAATGAAATTAAGCCAGGTGATATCATCTGGGAAGTGGATGGCAAACAAATTGGTGCTGATTTGTGTTTGTTTGATCTTATTCTCAGTCAGTCTAAAAGCGATAAATTAAAGCTCACCATATTTAGAGATGGCAAAAAAATTGTAAAAGAAATTACTCTTTACGATTTAAGCAAAAATAAAATATCAAGAATGCTTGATTTTGCAGGTGGTTTATTTTTTGAAGTAGATGATTTTGTAGCTGCTAAAACTGGAATTTCAATTGGTAGCGTCGCTCTCTTTAATGTTCAGACTGGCAGCAGTTTTAGCAGCATCCCTGAAATGTTTGTTCAAGATTATAAAAGTCTTTATAGAATTCAAGTCAAAGCGTTGAATGGAGAGGCTATCAATTCACTTGATGATCTCATATTATCAATAAACAAAGCAATTAAGCAAAAATATATTAATATCGAATATTTAAATTTTCAGCCTTATATGGAAAATTTTGGAATGGGTTATATATCTGCTCAGGAGAGTTTGATGCAAGATATTACGTTTGATAGTATTGATAATAAACCACGTGTCTTAAAATTTGACAATACTAAATCAGAATGGATCTCTGAAGAGATGTAAGAATATCGGTATTGGATTTAGATTTTATTGTCTAACGCCAATAATGGATAAGCAAAGCATATCCATTATTGGGGAAGATAGGAATAAGCAGAGAATAACA
>RXKF01000026.1 GCA_003963235.1 Rickettsiales bacterium | reverse complement strand
CTAACAGGCATTATACCTGTACCCCAGGACTTATGCTACTTATAATCCCCACTCCTCTTTTTATTCCGGACACTAGTGCACCTTCGTGGAGATGACACCCAAGAGACTCTCGTCACCTATGTGCTATACCACCTATGTCATTCCCGCGAAGGCGGCAATCCAGAAAAAGCTCGAGTTTGAAGTGGATCCCCGACTTCTTATCATAACTGACAATTTTTTTAAAGAATTTGCACCTGATTCAACTGCAGTTTACTATAGCATCGAATCGATTGCTACATCTTTATGACGTAATAATACGACTCCCGCCTCTTCCATCGCAGGGAAAATGCGGTTAATTTCACCCATAAATTCGCTTTCACTAATTTTTATGCCTAAATCCTTCTCAATGCCTTGATGAATTTCTTTAAATGATTTAGTAGCACCAACCATATGCTTAAATAAATATTCAGTATATTTTGAAACTGTAATATTAATTGTCACATCACCTAGGAAATCTGATTTCCATGAGAAATTCATACGAGTATTAACTAAATTAGGATTTTCTTTAATATAATCTGAAATTTGCTGTGGTAAATTATAAATTGTATAAATACATGGTACATTATCCATATTTGAGAATTTAGCAACTGGCTTTTTCTTTTTAGATACATAAAAACTATGTTTAATTATAGAACCACACATAATTTCACAAATTGCTGCCTGAGTTTTCTCATCTAAACTCTTGATTTTCTTTAAAAACTCTGGATCTTTAAAATAAGTTTCAGGCTTAAGCATAATCCTGCTATGAGCTGAATTATATTCAACAAAATTTAAACCAGCATTTTCAACAAAATCATAAAGTTGAGGAACGGTATATGCTCTGTCTTGTTTATGCAAGAACATATCATACATTCCTATGTCACCATGATTAATGTGATCACCGAGAAGATCAGCTCCACGCTTATACCAATTAGTATTTGGTAATGCATTAACTGCCGCCCAGCCATTTTTAACTTCTTCTTGGCGCGAAGTTACTCCTTGATTGATCATTCTTAACATATCTTGAATTTGATACACTCCAGTTCTGCCATATTGAGCATACACCATTATAGCCATGCCACCATCTTCAGTTAATGAATCTGCAAGAACTTTAAGACCAGCATCTGGGGATTCTAAATGATGCAAAACTCCAGTGCATGTTATGTAATCAAATTTACCAAGTTTTAATTTTGGTATATTAAAAATACTATCATTAATCCAAGTAATTTTATCTTTTACTCCACGATATTCTGCTCTTTTTTGAGCAATGTCCATGCTATTTTTACTAAAGTCAAGATAAACAACTTCAGCATCAGTGTCTTTTAATTGTTCAGCTAAATAAACTGTAGAATCACCTGTGCCACCACCTGCGATTAAAACACGAAATTTTTTAGTAAAATCCTTTTTACCTTCAAAAAGCCAGTGATTAATTTCTCCCAAATAATCACCATAAACTTTTAATAATCTGACTTTATCATCTTCAGGGTTACGCATTGGATATGGATAGTCAAGATAATGATCTTGCACCTGCTTTAAATCCTTAGCATTAATAGCTTTGTCATTATTTTTAACAGGTTTTTCTTTAACCGTGCTTTTTTTTGTTTCTACAGGGCTTTCTTTTATTTTTTTACTCATAATATCTAAGATAATTTAATTTTTACAAGTTTTTTACTATATTACACTTTGATAGTCAATTTTTATATTTATTACTATCTTCTTTTAGTTTATATAAAAAATCCAATGCTTCTTTTGGCGATAATTTATCTGGTTCAAGTAGAGTTATTTCATCATATAATTGCTTATACTTACTAGCAGAATCTGATATATTTGAAGTAAATAAATCCATATTGTAAGATTCATCTTGAGTCATTTTTTTATTATATTTATTATAATCCTTTTCAAGCTTGGTTAATATAGCACCTGCTCTCTTAATAACTGATGATGGAAGGCCCGCAATTGCAGCCACATGCACGCCATAAGATTTATCCGCAACTCCTTGTTTAATTTTATGTAAAAATAAAATTTTTCCATCAATTTCTTTAATATCAACCGTGTAATTTTTCAATGCAGGCAATATATTTTCCATAATTGTTAGTTCATGATAGTGAGTAGCAAATAAACATCTAGCTTTTATTTTATCATGAATATGTTCCAAAACTGACCATGCAATTGCAACACCATACATATGTCGATGTTCCACGCCCCACTTCATCCAGTATAATTAAAGATTTATGTGTAGATTGCGCCAAAATTGTTGAAGTTTCAAGCATCTCAAGCATAAAAGTCGATTGCCCTTTGCCCAAATCATCGCCCGCGCCAATCCGACTAAAAATTTTATCAACAATACCAATTTCTGCTTTGATTGCTGGAACATATGAACCAATTTGAGCCAATATTGCAATCACTGCATTTTGCCGAAGATATGTACTTTTACCAGCCATGTTAGGACCTGTTATTAACCAAACTCTTTCATCAGAATTTAAACTACAATCATTTTCGATAAAACTTTGATTGTTTGTTGACAAATATTTTTCAACAATAGGATGACGTCCGCCAACAATATTGAAAACCATATTATCACTTAAAGTTGGTCTACAATAATTATACTCATTTGTAATAAATGCAAAATTACAATAAAGATCAATTGCGCTTAAAGCATTAGCCAAATTGATTAATAATAGCTGATTATCAATAATATAAGAGCAAATCTTGTTATACAATTCACACTCTAGATTTACTGCAAGAGATTTTGCATTAACAATTTTACTTTCTATTTCTTGCAACTCAAGGGTTGTATAGCGAATTGCATTAACTGTTGTTTGCCTGTGAATAAACTTGCTGTCAGTGATTTTTTCTGCGTTTTTTGAAGTGACTTCAATAAACAAACCAATTACATTATTATTACTTATTTTTAAATTATCAATTCCAGTTTCTTTGCGATATTGATCGCGATAGCGCTCAATATGCGTGCGTCCATTTTCAATTAAATCATAAATTTCTGCAACTTTTGGGTGATAGTCGAATTTTATTATTTTTCCATCCATTATATTATTAGGTGCATCCTCTTTAATTGACTCATCGATTAAATTGAATATATCACTTAAACCAAGTAATGGTTTTATTAACGAACTAATATTTTCAGGAACATCCATACCATTTAACATATAAAAATCAGCTGCAATATTTTCTGCAATTTCAATTGTATATTTTATGCTTAAAAGATCGCGCGGAGTGCTACGATTCATATTTAATCTGGTAATGCAACGCTCAAGATCCCCTACTTTACTTAGAACCTTTCGAATATTTTGACAAATAGTATTATTTTCAACAAAAAATTGGGTTATATCCAATCTTTTATTGATCTCTTTTATATCAAGCAGAGGGTTTGAGATATATTGATATAGTAACCTTTTACCGCTTTTAGTCGTGCAGTGATCGATACATGAGAGTAAACTTCCTTTATATGACCCACTTAATGTACTAATTAATTCAAGATTCCTGCGCGTAGATGCGTCAATACTCATCACTTTATTGAAATTTAATATTTTTGGTTTGGGAAGTCTTGGAGCTTGTTCTTTCTGAGTGATTGAAATATATTCCAAAATACTGCCAAGTGCTGTAGTTTGATATTTATCAACTTCGCCAATCGCTTTTAAATTATGAATTTTATAAAAATCTAAAATATTCTTCTCGCATTTAGTATATGCATAGAAACTATCAACCTGAAAAGAAATTCTTTTATCAAGGTTAAAGCCAATTTTAGCAACTAAATCACTTGATCTATATTTTTCAGAAATAAGTATTTCTTTTGGATTTAATTTAGCTAATTCATTAATAATTTCTATTTCTGATATAGTTGTTACCGCAATTTCGGAAGTAGATAAGTCGACATAAGCAATTGCTGCTTTATCTCTATCAATTGAAATACTGCATAAATAATTTGGCTGTCCTTGCTCTAAAAGTGATTCTTCAATGATGGTGCCAGGCGTAATAATTCTTACTATTTCTCGGCGAACAACTGCCTTATACCCTCCTCTTTTTTTAGCCTCTTCTGGAGTTTCTAATTGATCGCAAATTGCTACTTTAAACCCCTCTTCCAGTAATTTATTTAAGTAATTCATGAGTGCATGATGAGGAACACCACACATTGCAATTTCATTTTCTGCAGTTTTACCCCGTTTAGTCAGGGCAATACCTAGAATTCTGCTGGCTGTGATTGCATCTTCATAAAATAATTCATAAAAATCACCCATACGAAATAAAATTAAGCAATCAATATTAGAATATTTAATATCCAAATACTGCCGCATTACTTGCGTTGCATCAGCATATCCGTATTTTTGTTTAAATTGTTCTTCTTGCATTATTGAATTATCGTAATTTTTATTATTTAAACTACAATAATTAATAAAACTCTACAATTAAAAAAATTAATTGTGCAATTATTGAATTATAAGTTGCATGATATGATCCATAAATACGTTAAGTTTTCCATACATATAAGGAATAATAACAATCATACTAAAATATACAGATATAATTTTTGGAACGAATGTAAGTGTTTGTTCTTGAATCTGAGTTAAAGCTTGAAAAAGTGATATAATTAAACCAACAATCAGAGCAAGAAGCAATATTGGTGCTGATATAATTATTAGCACATATACCGCCTCTCTTCCAATTTCCGCTACAACTCCTACATCCATATATTTATCTAATTATCTGATTTTTAATTTTAGAAAGGAGAAATTATGTCAAGCACCTGAGATCCAACTCTTGGTTGCTGAACATCACTAACAATTCCTCTGCCTCCATAAGAAATTCTCGCTTCAGCCATCTGATTACTCTTAATGGAATTATCGCTAGTAATGTCTTTTGGCCTAATTATGCCCGCAATTTTTACCTCTCTTAGCTCATAGTTAACGCGAACTTCCTGATGACCTTGAACCACTAAATTTCCATTTGGCAGAACTTTACTAACAATTGCAGCAATTTCTGTCTTAATATCTTCCTTACGCGAAATATTACCATTACCAGAATGGCCACGACTTGAATTAACAGAAACTAAAGAGTTTAAATTAGCTGCAGTTGAAAGATTTGCTTTTAAAGCTTTTTCTTTACCAAATAAATTAGGAATGCCTAAAGAATCTTTTCCACTTCTATTTTGTTGAGTTGAATTATTTAAGCTTGCATTATCTTTTATTTCAACAACAACCCGAATTATATCACCAACCTTCCAAGCTCTGCTATCTCTAAAGAATTTTGTTGTTCCTGGCTGCCATAATGAATTTGTTTTTCTCATGTGAGCATGCTGAGATTGTATCATCGCTTCTCTTCGCTCTACATCATCTTCATCTTCCTCAATTGTTGGAATCTCAATATTGTCAAATTCTGGAGACTTTCCGACTCTTTTAAGACGTTCTTGAGTTTCTGCGCAAGCGCTAATTATAAAAACTGATAATATAAAAATAATTTTATTCATTATCACTACCAATTTTAACTGTATTTTTATTAATAATTTGACCCAGAAGAACTGCGCCTGAACTACTGTTTTTAACCTTTAACATATCTCCAATTGCTCCTGCTCCCATCGAAGTTCCAATAGTTTTTAAATTAATTACACCAGTTGAATATATAATATTCACCGGATCACCATTTTTAATAATATTAGGGCTTGCAACGTCACTATTTTTAATCATTTGACCAGAAGCAATATATTTTTTAGCTTGCATACCTACAACGTCCTTAATCTCTGTTAGGTAACTATTATGCGAATTATCTAATGTTATTTTTTTAGTAGTTAAGTCAGTTTCCTGAATAATATCACCAAATTTGATATATCTGCTTGTGACTGGCACTAATATATATGGTGTATAATGACCTGATAAATTATCAGTTTTTCCATCATTATAATTAACAATTATTTTAAAACTACAGAATTTAGGATCAATTTGATCTAATATCATACTCTCTATTTTTTCCTGATTCGCTTTTACTTTATCAATCATTGATTTTGAATTATAAACATGCTCAATATCAAGTCTGTTATCAGTTATTTTTTCCTGAATTAATTCTTTTACAGTTTTATCAATAAAGTCATTAGAGGCAAAAGCTATTGAACAAAAAATATTAATAGCAAAAAATAAAATTAAATTAGTAATTATTCTCATCAAAAAAATTTTATCCCTATTTTAGTTAAGGTTAATATAAACCATATTTGAAATAAAGAGTATGTAACTATTTTAATAACATGGCAATATTAAATTTATTTTTTTGTATTAAATTTTATTTGTACTTTCCCTCATTTCTTTTACAGTGCTAATTACTCGCAAGTTTAACTCATATGCTCTTTGAGCTTCAATTAGAGCAGTTAGTTCATTTACTGATTGCACATTTGATTCTTCTAGAAAATTTTGTTTAAATTTATTACTCAAATCACTCACTACAACAGGATCTCCAGAGGCAGGAGTTTGTACAAACATGTTATTTCCAATTGCTTCTAGACCAGAATCATTAATGAATGTCACAAGTTCAAGTTGTCCAATTTCAATCATTGCCCCAGCTGAATTTTCAGGATCAGGCGCATATACTAAGCCACTATCAGATATTACTAAATTTTCAATATGAATATTGGCAGGTATAGAAATAGCTGTAGCTAACGAATGACCATCCGTGGTAATTATATTACCAGAAGCAGCATCACGATGAAAATTACCAGACCTTGTATAACCTACCCTTCCATTTGGTAATGCTATTGCAAAATAGCCTGGACCAGCGATTGCAATATCAAGTGGTTGATAAGTTTGTTTTAATGCTCCCATTTCCATATTCCGATATGTTCCAGTAACCTTGGTACCCATACCTACTTGCAGCCCTACAGGACGTGGAGCGCTTTCAGCGTTTTCAATTACACCTGCTCTTTTTAAATTTGTATAAAAAACATCAGCAGTATTAATGCCCATTCTTTTATAACCACTCCATTGCGCGTTGGCTATATTATTCGCAATTACATCTATTGCTAGCTGTTGAGCTTGTGCTCCTGATATTGCTGAACTAAATGCTCCCATAATTTTCCTCTTAATTTATTATTTAGCTAATTTATTTATTGCAGATGTTTCCGTTTCATTAATCTTAGACATAAAATCGACCATTAAACTATAATCTCTTTGCACTTCAATCATTTCTACCATGCTTTTAGTTGAATTAACATTAGATCCTCTCACCGCCCCTGATATTAATGTAAATTCTTCCAAAGCAAAATCAGCACCTTTAATTGAATATAAATTCCCACCTTCTTTAATGATTGGGTCTTTTGTAGTAAAACCAAATACACCAATTCTTTCTATTTCTTCTCCATCAATGAAAATTGCACCACTGCTTGTAATATCAAAGTTTTGAAATTCTGCTGGTATTTCTATAATAGAATTATTTGTACTTAAATATGGATAGCCAGATGAATTGACCAACACGCCTTGGTTATTAATAAACATTGATCCATCAAGAGTGTAACGCGTACCACGTGGTGTCATAACTTTAAAATATCCTTCACCTGAAATTGCAACATCAGTTGGCCTATTAGTTATTTTAATAGCACCTTGTTCACCATTTCTATATGTTGTTTCTGTCCAAACAAACGAATTACTATTACGAGAATTTTGTTTTACTTTTACATCACGCGTAATTACTGCATCTTGCTCAAAGCCTGTTGTATTGATGTTTGCAACATTATTTGCTGTTACATCTAATTGATTTTTTCGAGCTATTTGACCAGATAAAGATATATACGAAGCATTATTAGCATTAGCTTGGTTCACGAATAATATACTAATAGAACAAGATAGCCCCACTAGTATCATTATTTTTGTCACTATAATCCTTGAGATGCTATTAATCATATGATAATTTTTTAAAAAATTATTTAAGCTTTTTTTTTATTCGAATATAAATAATTACTTGTATAGAATAATGTTTATCTTTACTAAATTTTATCCTATATAATTATTAGATGAATATACAATAAAAAATTAATAATTAGTCGTATTTTATTAAATATATTAAGATGAAAAGCACAACTGAAGAAGAACCCCTTACTCCAACAGCAGTAGAAGCCGAGAGCGAAAAGAAAAAAAGTGGCGATAATGCACCAGTTGATGGAGAAACAACAGGAGATGATAAAAAGAAAAAAATAAAAAAAATTCTTATAATTGCAGTCCCAATATTATTAGTAGTTGTTGGAATTACTTTATTTTTCTTCTTTGTAATAAAAGCTCCAAAAAAAGAAGCAGAAAAAGAAATTCCACAATCGCAAAAACATGATCAAGTTAAACTAGATTCAAATACATATTTAGACATAGACCCAATTACTGTTGGATTAACTCAAATTAGCGACAAGAAAGAATATTTAAGAATTGATTTAACATTACGCCTTAATACTCAAGAGGAAAATACAGCAATCCTTGCAAAAATGCCTATTATCAAGGATACATTAATTACATTCTTGCGCTCTCTTCGCTCAACTGATTTTAATAGCTCAAGTAGTTCTATTTATTTAAAAGAGGAAATTGCCAAAAGAATAAATAAAATAACTAGTCCAATTATTATAAAAGAAGTGCTATTTCAAGAAATAACACTAAATTAAATGTATATAGTTTATGGATAAAAATAAATGACAGAAAATATATCACCAGATTCAACGCAGCAAGAACCTCAATCAAATCAAAGCGCAGCAAACACAACTACTGCAACTGCTGATACCAAGCAAGTAAAGACTGTTGGTCAAGAAAAACTAACTGGGATTAAAGCAGTTCTTGAGCAATCTTTGCAGTCATATGATAAGCTGCCTATGCTTGAAATTATTTTTGAGAAATTTATCAGGCAATTGAGTACTTCTTTTAGAAATCTCACATCAGGTTCAGTTGATATTAGTATTGATGAATTTAAATCATTGAGGTTTAGTGATTATTTTAAAATTCACAAAGTACCAATTACAATTGCTATATTTAAAGCAATTGAGTGGGAAAATTTTGGCATGCTTGTGCTTGAAAATAATATGATTTTTACTTTTGTGGATTTACTGCTCGGTGGCAAAAAAAATACTGTTCAAACTGTTGTAAGCGACCCAGAACGAATATTAACTTCAATAGAACAGGGACTTGCAAAGCAGATTTCTGAAATTATTTTAATGGAATTAAGCTATGCTTTTGACCAAATTACACCAACAACTCTTACTTTTGAAAAATTAGAGAGCAATCCTAATTTTGTCACAATTGCAAGACCTGGAGATGCTGTTATCGTATTAAAATTGCGTATTGAAATCGAGGAGCACATTAAAAATGTTGAACTAGTTATTCCCTATAAAACAATTGAACCTATTAAAGAAAAAATGCAGCAAGTATTTTTAGGTGATAAATTTGGCACAGATCAGGACTGGGAACGAATGCTTGTTGATAGTATACAAAATCTTGAATTACCAATTGAAGCAGTAATTATAAATAAAATTTCAACTGTTAAGGAAATAGCTAATCTTAAAATTGGCGATACAATTAATATGAATCATCATAAAGACAAGGATATTATGGTTCGCTCTGGACCTATTACTTTATTTACAGGTAAAATTGGTAAAATTGACAATAAAGTCGCTATAAACTTAAAAAACTTTTTTGAAGAATAATATATGATATTTTTGGATTTTTTATTATTAATTATGATTATTATTTGTGTAGGTTATTGTTGGATGCTTAGCAAGCGTATTCAAGACTTACAAAATAGTAGAGTGGAATTTGCCAGAATGATTAAGGAATTAAATGTTTCAATAGTCAAAGCTGAAAACAATGTAAATGAAATGAGCAGACTTAGTCAAGTAACAAGCAATCAAATTAAGAATGTTGTCGAAGAGGCAAATGAAGTATCTAAAGAATTAACTTCATTAAGTGAGCTTGCCATTGAATTAGTGAACAAATTATATAATCAAGTTCAAACCACAGAACAATATATTAATAATCCAGGCTCGCTTGAGTTAGATATTTACAATAATGTATTATCTTCAAAACCTAAAGAAAAATTTACTGAAGAAGATTTAGCTCCAATTGAAGAAGAAAAAGTAGAGATTAAATATAAAGATCATTTGAAAAACTTTTTAAATAATATAGTTAGTAAAAAGACTAATGAATTGTCATCTAATATGAATCAGATGAATTATTACAATACATTAAGAAAAATAAACGCCAAAAAATGAAAGCAAATCTATTCTCACCGATACTGATGTTTTTGATTTTAGTATTATTTGCCAAGGCTTCTATGCTTTTTAGCAGAATACAAGAACAAACTAGCTATTCCGTCGACACTAGTACATCATCTATATTGATTGATACAGCATATGCAGGTGGTCATGGAGCTGCAAAAAAAGAAGAATCCTCACATAAAAGTAATGAAGCTGAACATGGAGCACCGCCGACTCCAGTAGATATGGGGGCTAAATTAGTCACTACATCAGATCCAATCGCTACTGTTTCTACAGCAAATAATAATAGTGGGATTAGTAATTTATCTCGTTCAGAGATAGAGCTGCTCAAAGAACTACAAAAGAGAAGAAATAACATCGACAAAGAAAAGACTAATTTAAATGTTAGAGAGCAAGTTTTAAAAGAAACAGAAAATAAAATTGACAAAAAGGTAATTGAGCTGCAAAATCTACAAAATCAGGTTGAAGATTTAATGAAACAATATAATCAAAAAGAAAATAGCAAAATTCTTTCTTTGGTTAAGATTTATGAAAATATGAAGCCTAAAGATGCTGCTAAAATTTTTAACGAATTGGAAATGCCTATATTAATTAAAGTTATAAGCAATATGAAAGAAGTTAAAGTAGCACCAATTATTGCGGCAATGGATTCTACTAAAGCCAGAGATGTGTCTTTGGAGATTGCTAAACAAAAACCTATTGAATAATTTAATTTATGAATAATTATCTCTTAAGCGCTTATTATTTTACTAGCATATCATTATCTCTATTATTTATTAAAACTTATATAAATTATAGAAAATCAAATGCATTACAAGAAAAGAAATAGGCTAATTTCAGTCATAGTTTTACTGATCACCTGCTCTACTGGAATTTATATTATACTTTCAAACTTAAATGATAATATAGTTTTTTTCTATCCTCCATCTGAAATTGATAAAATTAAAAATAATGTTGCCAAAGTCCGAGTTGGCGGCTTAGTAAAAAATGATTCTATTAAAACTAACTTAGATGTAATTACTTTTACCATTATAGATAATATTAAGGAATTAGACATTATATATAAAGGATTATTGCCTGCATTATTTCGCCCTGGACAAGGAATTGTCGCTGAAGGAATTTTAAATAATGATGGAATCTTCATCGCCTCAAAGCTGCTTGCTAAACATGACGAGAACTACATGCCTCCAACTTACAATCAACAAACCGCCAATAAGGAAAAATAAGGGATTGTTTACCTATAGTAATTTATACTCCAATTTCTCTCAATAAATTTTTTTCTTTATTAATTTTATTTTGAATATAGTCTGTTAATTCACGAGCCTCTTTAAATTGAGTGACATGTTCTGTGCTCATATATTCAATAATAGATATTTTAATGGTGCCACTTGACTTAAACCAAAAACCTTTTGGCCATATTAATCCTGCATTATGAGCTAATAAAACTATGGAAGTTTTTGTCTCTAATGCAAGCTTGGCAGCGCTTGGTTTAAATTTTACTTCATGATCTACTTTGACTCTTGTGCTTTCAGGAAAAATAATTATAGATAGTCCGTTATTTATTTTATTAGCTCCTTCATATAAAATTTGAGTTATTGAATTGCTGTCATTTCGATCAACTGCAATAGGTTTTAGCAACCTCAAACACCAACCGAAAAAAGGTATGTTGAATAGTTCTTTCTTAATTACCCACGAGTGCTCTGGTATAATTAATTGCATAAAGAAATTTTCCCAAAATGATTGATGATTTGATAATACTAAATAAGGTTTGCCATCAGTTGGAAGCTTTTCAAGACCCGTAACTTTAAATTTAATTCCACATATTATCCACATTAAATAAATAAAAATATTTGATAAAATTATTGAAAATTTATAGCGCCAATGATAAGATATGGAAAATATTTTTACTGTTGGACATATTATTATAAAAAAAGATGTAATTATAAGGCTAATTAATGTATAAAAAGCAAGTATCCTAATGCGCCATAACATAAGCGATAATATATGATAAAATTTAATAAGTGACTATAATAGTAAATTTTTTATAAATTTAAAAGTCATATTTATAAATACTCTTTAAGGAATAAATTATGAAAAAAGTTGCAGTTTCGGGAATTCAAACCAGTGGCACTCTTCATTTGGGTAATTATCTGGGCTCAATTAAAAATTGGCTTGATATGCAAGAAAGCCATAATTGCTTTTTTTTCCTAGCTAATCTTCACTCAATAACAGTAGAGCAAGATCCACAAATTTTAAAACAAACAATTTTAAATGCTGTGGCAATATACTTAGCCTGTGGAATTGATCCTAATAAATCAACATTATTCCTGCAATCCGATGTAAAAGAACATACAGAGCTTGCGTGGTTACTTAATTGTGTCACGCCCATGGGATGGCTCAAACGAATGACTCAGTTTAAAGATAAAGCGGGAAAACATCAAGATAATGCTTGCGCTGGCTTATTTACTTATCCTATATTAATGGCTGCTGATATTTTATTATATAATGCAGATGTAGTGCCAGTTGGCAATGATCAAAAGCAACATCTAGAACTTACGCGAGATATTGCAGGAGCAATAAATCGTAAATTTCAACAAAAAATTTTAAAGATACCAGAGCCTTTAATTCAAGGCTATGCAACACGTATTATGAGCCTTCGAGATGGGGCTAAAAAAATGAGTAAATCAGATCCAAGCGATGCATCACGTATTAATTTGATTGATGATGCTGATACGATTATGAAAAAATTTAAAAAATCAAAAACTGATAATATTGAAAATATTACTTATGAAACAGATCGACTTGAAGTCACTAATTTAATTAATATTTATTGCTCATTGTCTAATTTACCAGTAGATAAAATTTTGAAAAATTATGAAAATCAAGGTTTTAGCACCTTTAAATCAGATTTAGCTGAGCTGACAATTGAGCATTTAAAACCAATTCAAATTGAGTATAATAAAATTATTAAAGACCCTAAGCATATTTTAAATATACTATCAACAGGCGCTGAAAAAGCTCGTAAGAACGCTAGAATAACTTGCAATAAAGTTATTGAGAATTTTGGCTTAAGTATCTAGTAGGATCAGTTACCGTTTTTTTACTATGGTAATTTGTGCACGTTCACGATAATTGAGTTGTAAAACACACCTTGAGTCATCGACGAGAAGTCGGGAATCCATCTCTGTCAATATTCACTTTACTCATGTTCGGACCTTTTCAATTCTTCTTCTTTGTTTTGTATTTTTTTATCTTAGGCAAAGCTTCTCCATTACTGGGTTCAGGTTAAGTAGTTTTTTTACGATTTTTCCAAGTCAAAAATATAAATCCAAACTGACCAACAAAGCAACAAATTGGTATTATTGATAAAGAATATACAAAATTCTCAGGAGAATAAATTGCATTCCCCAATTCATCCACTCTTCCATCCCAATTTCGTGCAAAGTTATTACCAATAATAGAATGAAAGAAATGACCAAATGACATATTCATACAATTGATGACTGCAATAGCTAGGCCTGTTGATGAAGATTCAACGATACTAGCTGTGACAGTGAATACCAAAACTTGATAACAACATAGTATGCCTAAACAAAACATTATAATAGCTGCTGAGGTGGACGTTAATGAATTTATATTAAATAAAATGACAAATATTATTACGGTTAATAATCCAGTTATAAAAATCATTAAATTAGCAGATCTTATAACTCCAGCCATTAAAGCAAGCACAGGACCACCAAAGCACATACCAAAATATACAAAAGATGTTACTGCCGAGCTTTCAAGATCAGTCATTTGATAAACTTGTTTAAAAAATGCTATTCCCCATAGATCAGCAAACCCTTCAAGGGCTCCAACCATCAATCCACCTGAAATACCTATAATTAATATATTAGGGTTTGTTACTAATTTTATAATTGATTTTACTACATCAGAGATAGATCCTTCTATTGGTTTTTGCTCAATTTTACCATAAATCATCATTACAGCTGATAATATAATTGCTACTAACCCAAGTAACTTAAAGGTATTATCATATCCATAATAATTAAATAATATCATCATTGGAGTTGATCCAAAAACAGCTCCAGTTAAGCCAAATGTAAATGATAATCCTAAAAGCATTGGTTGATATTTTTCATCAAAAAAAGTCTTAGTAATTTTAGCAACAGATAAAAATGCTATACCAGAGCCTGCTCCAATCAAAAAACGGGCAAATAAAACCAAATTCCAGTTTTCAGTGGAAATGAATAAAAAAGTTCCTATAGCCGTTGCTAATATTGACATTGAAGTAACGATTCTAAAGCTCAAACGATCAAGCATAATACCTAAAGGAATTTGAGATGATGCATATCCCAGATAATAATAACCTGCTAATGTACCAAAGCTTGCGCAATCAACAGCAAATTTTTGCATAATTTGTTCTCTTAATATTCCTGCAGATAGGCGCAAAATAAATTGATAGGCAAAAAATAAATTGGCTAAAGACCAAATTAACACTGGTTTAGAATAAGGAGAATTTACCATATCATTTAATTATCTAAGCTTAAAAGCGAAAATAATATATTATTTAATATGTTTGTCAACAATCTAAAAGAATTAGAAATCGGCATTGCTAAATAATAGTTGTTATTAAATGTTTGTTAAAGAGGAAAATAAGAGAATCAGTGATAATGGTGAAAGATTTGGTATATCTTTTAGTTCTTCTGTTAAACCTTGCAAGGTAGTGTCTT
>RXKF01000032.1 GCA_003963235.1 Rickettsiales bacterium | reverse complement strand
TCCGGAATAAAAAGAGGAGTGGGGATTATAAGTAGCATAAGTCCTGGGGTACAGGTATAATGCCTGTTAGAACAACTTACACAGGACTTAAGCCATGTATCAATCTAGCACATTTGGACAAATATTAAAACTATTAGATAGAGAATTAGTAAAAAAGGCAATAGATAGGAACAAAGCAGACAAGTACAACAAGGGATTTGGGACATGGCAACAGCTTGTTGGTTTATTATTTGCGCAATTTAGTAGATGCAGGAGTTTGAGAGATTTAGAGGTTCAATTTAATGCGAAGAAGCAGAGTTTGTACCATATTAGAATGGCTGAGATCAAAAGGTCGACGCTGTCAGAGGCGAATCAAAAGAGAACAAGTGAAGTTTTTCGGGATATTGCAGAAGGTATGATTAAAGCCCAAGGTCAAGAGATAAAAGACGTTGTAAGCTTGATAGATTCGAGCAATATCAGGGTAGCAGGTCGTGGTTCGGAGTGGACAAAGCCTACGGAGACGAGGTGTGGAAAAGGTTTAAAATTGCATATACAGTTTGCAAATAAAACAGAGAGTATAGAGTTTGCTTCTATTACGGGAACGAATGTGAATGATATAACAGAAGCGCAAAAATTTGAGTTAGAAAATGGTAAGATTTACGTATTTGATAAAGGATATTTAGATTTTAATTGGTGGAATAAAATAGCTATGACTAATGCATATTTTGTGACTCGAACAAAAAAGAACACAGCCTACAAGGTGATAGAGGAGAAGAGTACAGCTGATTGTTCTGACTCAATTATCAAGGATTGTATTATTGAACTTAGGAACAAGAACCCAAGAGGTGGGGCTAAGAATTTATTAGCTGGTAAAGCGCTAAGGCTGGTGGAAGTGTATGATAAAGAGCATGACAAGAAGTACGAATTTATTAGCAACTTACTTGATGCGACAGCTGATGAGATTGCTGATTATTACAAACAAAGATGGGGAATCGAATTGTTATTTAAGTGGTTAAAGCAAAATTTAAAAGTGACAAAATTCCTCAGTGAAAATGAAAATGCGATCAAGATACAAATTTATGTTGCGATAATAGCGTATGTATTAATAGGTATGTTGAAAAGGTTAAGCGGCGATAGGTTTAAAAGAAGCATAGATCTGATGAGCTGGATAAGGATAGCCATCTTTTCAAGTCATACGACTCTACGACCCCCTATAGATCGAAAAAGTAGCATAAACCCCAACCAATTAAACATGGGTATACTATGAATTTATTCCGGACACTAGTGCACGAAGGTGGGGATCCATAAACAAAATAAGCACTTGGTGTTGTTTTTTCTAGATTCCCGCCTTCGCGGGAATTACAAGTTCTAGAAAAAATTGTACCTAACGCAATATGATTTATATATAAAAAATAAAAAATTAATATGGAGTTATCAAGTGGAGAAATCAGTTTTAGGTAAATACTGGTCTCCACGCTCTTACAATGATAATTTTGTTCACGAAATTGCAAGAACATTTAACATTAGTGATTTTCTTGCAAAAATCATTTCTCGTAATGTCACAAATATTAATGAAGCAATTGACTTTTTTAATCCTAAATTAAAATCATTATTGCCTGACCCATTTCATTTAAAAGATATGAGGCAAGCGGTAGAACGAGTAACTAGAGCAATTCAAAATAAAGAAAAAGTCTGTATTTATGCGGATTATGATGTAGACGGAGCAACATCTGCTGCATTATTAAAAAATTTATTTAGTCAGATTGGTCTGAGCACAATTATATATGTGCCAGATAGAATTGCAGAAGGCTATGGACCAACTCCTTATGGTATGCAGGAAATCAAGAAACAGGGTGCTAATTTAGTAATTACTGTTGATTGTGGATCTGTCGCTTTTGAAGCAATTGAGCATGCGGTAGAGAATAATCTAGAAGTAATCGTTATTGATCATCACATTAGTCTAGAAATCATGCCTAAAGCTTTAGCAGTCATTAATCCAAATAGATTAGATGAGACTAGTAGGTGTAAAAATCTTGCTGCTGTGGGAGTTTCATTTTTATTTGCTGTTGCTTTATGCAAGCACTTAAAACAAATTGATTTTTTTAATAAAAATAACATCCCGTTTCCTGATTTAATGAAGCAATTAGACTTAGTTGCGCTTGGCACAGTATGTGATGTTATGCAAATTACAGGATTAAATAGGGCATTCGTAGCACAAGGGTTAAAAATTGCTAAAAATAGAGAAAATATTGGCTATAAAGCATTATGTGATATTGCCGCTATAGAAGAGGCGCCTAATATTTATCATTTAGGTTTTATTATTGGTCCAAGAATTAATGCTGGTGGCAGGGTTGGTAAGTCAGACCTAGGTGCTCGAATTCTTTCTACCAAATCTGAACATGACGCTCAAAATATTGCCATAGAGCTTAATGCTTATAATGAAGAGCGAAAGGCAATAGAAGTTTTTATGCTAGAATCAGCTGATGAGATGGCAAAAATGCAATTAAATGAACCAGTACTTTTTATTGTGGGAAATGGATGGCATCCTGGAGTAATTGGTATTGTTGCTGGCAGATTAAAAGAGAAATACAATAAACCAGTGGCGGTTATAGCGCTTAATGATAATGTAGGCAAAGCTTCATGTCGCTCTGTTAAAAATATTGATTTTGGTTGTAAAATAATTGAAGCAAAGCAAAGAGGATTGGTTGTAAGTGGAGGCGGTCACGCTATGGCTGCCGGCTTCACGGTTGAAGAGCATAAATTAGATCAACTAAAACTTTTTTTGTTAGAAGAATTTAAAAAAGATATAAAAGATTCAAATCAACATCTACATGAGCATTATGATTTGGAACTATCTAATACTGCAGCAAATATGGAATTAATTGAACAAATCAATAAGTTAGAGCCATATGGTGTTGGCAATCCTGCTCCAGTATTTAAGTTTAAAAATCTATATGTACTTAAAGCAGATATAGTTGGACTTAAACATATTAAGATTCTATTTGCGCCAATTAGAGACTCACTTAGTTCAAAACCATTAGCAGCAATTGCTTTTAATGTAATTGGTACTGATTTAGCTGCAGCGATTATGTCTACTAAGCCTTACAATTTATCAATTATCGGAAAATTAAAAGTAAATTCTTGGCAAAATAAAGATACAGTGCAAATTTTACTTCAAGATATTATTATTGAGCAATAAATTCTATTTCTTTAATCCCATTCCCTGAGCAGTTTGTTTTTTTTCTTCTATTTTATTAATATTGTTCTGCTTTGAATCAACTGTTTTGTTAACATTTAATTCGATATTAGTTAATATTTCCTTTGCCTTATGAGCAATAGTTTTTTCATTTTTCTTATCAATAACAGGGTTTTCAATTGCTATATTTGTTTTTAGATCAAATTGATTGCGAAGTTGATTTAAATCATTATTAAAATGAAATAGATTTTTTTTAATTGAAGGAATATTATGTGCTAAATTTTCACCAATTTTAGGAGCAATTTTAAATGATAATCCTACAGTTGGAATTAATAATAAAGGTAATAACATTGGTGATAGTGATGCACTTATTATTCCAGAAACCAAGATAGATGCTACAACTGTAATTTTAGTAAATAAGCTCTGTAAAACATTGATTTTTTTATTTATTTTATTTTTTCTAATAATAGTATTTTGAATTTGTGTTTGAACTATAGCACTTAATTGGGGCAAAGTTTGCTTGTTTTTAATTGCCGATTTTACAGTTAATTGGAATATTTCTGGAGTATTATTTATATAATCAATTAGTCTATTACTATCGATCATATTCAATAAATTTTTTAGTGAGCTTCGAATATTTTTTATTTCATCTAATTCTGAATCAGAATAATATTTAGAAATAATTGTTTCAATAATTATATCTATGTTTTGTAAATTCACATTCGCTTCTTCTTTCTTGTTTTCAGGAGTAATAGCAATAATAAATAAGCTCATTGCAGTACTAAAATCTTCTTGCATTATTACTTGATATCCTAAATGTTTTTTTACTCGACTACTGCAAATTTCTGCATGCTGATGGATCTCTCCTTGCTCTTTTAGTCGATGAATATAATCAAGCGAGATTAAATTTGAAATAGATAAAATTAGTTTAAGACTTAGATTATTATCTAAGTCTTTAGAAAAATTATAAGAAATAATTTTTACAAAATTTTCTATTTTTAAGTTATATTCAATATTTATAGACGACATTTCTGAGTAAAACTGTAATAGTTAATTCAATATTATCGGGCGCCTTTTTTAAATTTAAGTTTTCAACAGTGGTAGGGCTTAAGCCTTCAATTTCACGAATATTAGCTGTTAATATTACTGATCCAAGTGGCATTAAGGAATATAAATCATTTGTGATCATCAGATATTGAGAGTAATCTGACACTTTAAGATGAATATCGACTGTATAATAACTTATTTCTAGATGATTTGTACTGGTTAAGTTCATATCAGCGCTATAAATACGGGAGGATTTAATTTTGATCGGCTCAAATAATTCATATTTAGCGCCAAGCTTCTTTATGTCATCAACAAATTTTATTCTAAACGTACAGCCAGGATCTCTATTCTCATTAACAAGAGAATTAAAATATTTATTTATCTCAATTATTTTACCATTAAAATCAGTAATTGATTCTAGTTTTAGTGCTACATCTTGCAAATAAACAGTTGCTTTTTGTTTTTTTATAAATGAAATATTCAAATCATTTTTAATTATTGGAATTGAAATACTTAGAATAATAATTATAAGAATGTATATTATTGCCTTGAAGAAAATAATATTTTTAAGATGAACAACTAATTTATCTAGCATTTGTTTTTTCTCCAACTTTGCCTTCAATGATAAAATATGCTGGAATAATTATATGTTTTGCGACTTCTCTAATTTCATTTTTATTTATTTTATATGATACTGAATAATTTGGAAAAATATTTTTTAAATAAAGATCATATTGCTTTATAGCTTCCAAGCCATCTTGCAGTGTACCAATATTATTTTTATATGTTAAAGTTATCGCTACTTCAAACTTACTTTGAGGGAAATTTATTAAATATGGTTCAATAATTCTCCAGTGTAATTTATTAATTTTGAGATTTTTATTATGAATGTAAATTAAAGATTTTATCTGGTCGTGGGGAGTATTTGGTTCTATATTAATAATGCGATCTAAGTTATATAAATCTACTAGGTCACTAATATTTAATAGATCTGGATGTTTTTTTTGAACTTCTCGATATTTTTGGGCTAGTTTATAGTATTTATCATTTAATTCATTTGTTGCAGATTGAACATGTAAATCCTGATATTTTAAAAAAGCCATAATCCCAATCAAAACAAATATAAAAGCAATGACTGGTTTAAACAGCATGTTATTTATAAGAGTTAATTTCGTGATAGACTTTAGAGGTTTATTCAATGCTAAATAAGAATTAAAATTATTAAATATTTTGACTAAGGCAAGATCTTGAAAATGGCCTGTATCTTGATTCAAATTGATATTAATATCTTCAGGTGAAACTGATATTAAGGTATCATAATCTAGTTGAATGTGATCAGTTAGAGTTTTAAGCTCTTTATTCACTAGAAAAATCAAACAAACTTTTAGATCTAATTTTTTGATATATTCTTTATAGTATAATAATTTATCCGATATAGCTTGCTCAAATGTGCCTTGAATATACATATCAGATTTATCAACAGGATACTCTACAACTTGATCGCTCATGATATTTTTCTTATATTTTACAATTACTCTTATATCGCTTGATTTTGTAATAGTTGTAAAAATTTGCAAATGATCAAGGCAATCAATATGATGAGTCAAATGTAAAATTCGATTGATTATTGTTTCAAACTCAAGGCATAGAAAATACATACCACTATATTTGAATGATTTTTTTATAAGATATTCTAAAATTTCACTTATTGCTGGTAGAAATGGCGTTGAAGCGATTATTGTATTCCATACTTCGCCATTTTGGTTAGTAATTTCATATGTATTATAAGCAACTATATCTTCTGAATCATAATTTTCTGAAATAAATTTATCTATTGGATTATTTTTCATTATAGAACTAAGAACAGGTAACATCTCATGGTTGAGAACGTGATCTTTATTGTCTAATAAAAAAAGTACATGAAAAGTTTTAAAATTGGATAGAAATTTTCTATATTTTTGATAATATTTTTCATCTGCATATTTTATATATATACTATCTAAAATTAAATTGCTATTAAGTGCAACTAGATTTAACCCATTTCTTCCAACTAGAATTATTAGATTTTTTTTGTGAAATAAATTGTTAAATAAATTTACAATTAATTCTAATGTTGAAATATTTTTATTATTCATAAATTATTAATTCATCAACTTTAATATTAATCTTTATATTTTTACTATATTTTAGATTAAGGATTATTTATCATAACCTCAATAGCAATGGAAATATGAAAAAGGCTTTTTAAATTAATATTGTAATTTAGCCATAAATTATTTAATGTATCTAATATCTAAAATTTCAAATAAAAATAAAATTAAAAAAATGCACAAGTTAACTGTCGAGCAAATAAGAACTACATTTATAGATTTTTTTAAAAATAATAATCATGAGCATGTTCAATCCAGCTCATTATTACCTCAAAATGACCCAAGCCTGATGTTTGTTAATTGCGGCATGGTGCAGTTTAAAGATATTTTTACTGGTATTGAGGCGAGAGATTATGTCCGTGCAACAAGCTGTCAAAAATCAGTGCGAGCAGGAGGTAAGCATAATGATCTTGATAATGTAGGATATACAGCAAGGCATCATACCTTTTTTGAAATGTTGGGTAATTTTTCCTTTGGTGATTATTTTAAAGAAGAAGCAATTTATTATGCATGGACTTTATTAACTGAGCATTTTAAATTACCAAAAAATAAATTATATGTAACAGTATATCACACTGATACAGAAGCTGCAGCTTTATGGAAGAAAATCGCTGGTCTTGACGATTCTCGAATAATAAAAATCAATACTGATGATAATTTTTGGTCAATGGGTGAAACTGGGCCGTGTGGACCATGTAGTGAAATATTTTATGATCATGGCGATCATATTCTAGGTGGTTTACCAGGTAGCCCTGATCAAGATGGCGACAGATTCATTGAGATATGGAATCTAGTATTTATGCAATATGAGCAAGTGGATAAAGATAAGCGTATAATGTTACCAAAGAAATCAGTCGATACTGGCATGGGTTTAGAACGTATATCAGCAGTAATTCAAGGTGTGCATGATAATTATGATATTGATGTGTTTAAGGAGATAATTAACTTTACTGAAAGTATCGTGAAAGTTAATGCAAGAGATGAAGCTTTATTTTCATATCGTATCATTGCTGATCATTTGCGCTCTTCTGCTTTTTTAATCGCTGATGGAGTTATGCCTTCTAATGAAGGACGTGGGTATGTGCTAAGGCGTATTATGCGCAGAGCCATGAGGCATGCTCATCAGCTAGGAGCAAAAGAGCCGTTAATGTATAAATTACTGCCAAAACTAGTTGATTTGTTTGGTAATACATATTCAGAGTTAAATAGAGCTCGTGATTTTATAACTAGTATATTAAAGCAGGAAGAAGAGCAGTTTAAAATCACTCTGGATAGGGGGTTAAAATTACTTAATGATGAGGTAACCAATATTTCAACTAAAGGAACATTGCCTGGTGAAGTTGCCTTTAAGCTTTATGATACATACGGTTTTCCTTTGGATCTAACTGAAGATATTTTAAAGAAACAAAATATAAAAGTTGATATTGAAAATTTTAATTTGCAAATGAATTTGCAAAAAGAAAAAGCCAGAAAAGCATGGGTTGGTTCTGGTGAGTCAAAAACTGATGTTATTTGGTACGATATCATGACTCAAGTTGGTAGTACAGAATTTTTAGGCTACTGTCTGGAGCAAGCTGAAGGAAAAGTGCTAGCATTAATTCAGGATGGCAAGCAAGTAAAACAGATATCTGAAATTAATAGTAAATTTACTTTAATAGCCAATCAAACACCTTTCTACGGTGAATCTGGTGGACAGATGGGTGATATTGGAGAAATTATTACCTCTAATGGTAAAATTGAAGTAATTAATACTTTGAAATTTTTAAATAAAGTTATTGGACATATATGCGTACTTAAAAAAGGTGCAGTAAACATTAGTGACGAAGTAAAAATGTCAATTAACGCTGACTATCGCGCATGTTTGAAAATACATCATACGGCAACTCACATACTACATGCAGTTTTGAGAAACGTACTTGGTAATCACATAACTCAAAAAGGATCGCTTGTTGTCAATGACAAACTCAGATTTGATATAAGTCACCCTAAGGCTTTAACTAAGGAAGAAATTATTTTGGTTGAAGAAAAGGTAAATCAAATTATTCGCGATAACTCAAAAGTCATTACTAATATAATGTCTACGGATGAAGCGGTAAAAAGTGGCGCTATGGCTTTGTTTGGTGAGAAATATGATAATGAGGTTAGGGTAGTGTCACTAGGTCACAATCATCAAAACATTAACCCATACTCATTTGAGCTATGTGGGGGCACGCATGTCAGCAGAACTGGTGACATTGGCGTATTTAAAATATTAAGTGAAAGCGCAATTGCCTCAGGAGTTCGTCGTATCGAAGCAGTTTGCGGTAAATTTGCTTTAAATGAAATCAGAAAAAATGAAGAATTACTAAATGAGGTAGTCGACACTCTTAAGGCTAATAAGTCAGAAACTATGCAAAAACTTAATGCACTAATAACATCCAAAAAAGAAGTTGAGAAGCAACTTGAGAAAGTACAACTCGATAATTTGATGTTGCCTAGAGATTATATTACTGAGCATGCAACTATTATTTCAAATGCAAAGTTTTTATATAAACAGGTGGAAGATAATTTTGATCCAAAAATTATTCGCATAGTAGCTGAAGATATAGCTAAGAAAAATGAAGATTTGATTTTATTGTTTGCTAATAGAGCAAACAATAAAATATCTATTATTATTGCAGTTTCAAAACAAATTACAGATAAATATAATGCCAATGATATAGCTAAAAAATTAGCTGAAAATATTAACGGCAGTGGTGGAGGGCAGGCTACTCTCGCTCAAGTTGGCAGTACTGAAATTGATATATTAGGCAAATTACAAGATATAATATTAGAAATAATTTCTAAATGATCAAAAATATTACAAGAAAAGATTTGTTAATCTTATTTGGCAATGTTATTGATCATTTTGATACATCTTTATATGTATTCCTAGCGCCATTATTAGCACCGTTATTTTTTCCAAATGAAGATAAAGTAATTGGTTTAATAATGGCTTATAGTGTATTTGCTACAACAATTATAACAAGGCCGCTGGGAATATATATTTTTAGTATTATTGCTAAAAATAAAGGACCTAATCTAAGTTTATCATTGTCTTTGATCGGAGTTGGCATCACCACTTTTTTTGTTGGGTTTTTACCATATCATGCTGATATTGGTATTTTATCTCCAATAATATTTATATTATTACGTTCATTTAGAGAAATTTTTGCAGCTGGTGAAGTGGCTATTGCAAGCATATATATACTTGATAATAAAACAGATAAGATAGCTTTTAAGAGCGCTTATTTATTTCAAGGTTCTACAATGCTTGGTATCATATTAGCCTCTCTTAGTGCTACATCATTATACTACATTGAAAGCAAAGATTTCTGGCGCATATATTATTTTATAGGTGGTGGAGCTGCTATCATTGGCTATATATTACGCAAAAAATATTTTATATCTAATTCAAATGCACGTGTTAAAAAATGTCCTAAATTATACGGACTTAATATTTTATGGGCTAATAAAGTAAATATATTAAAAATAGCAATTATTACTGGCTGTTCATACTTAACTTATTCATTACCTTTTATAATAATACATAATCTAATACCTTTAGTAACAAATATTGATATAAAAATGATCGCAATAAATAATAATCTTATGCTGATTTTTGATTTATTATTAATATTTATAATTGGGAATATTTCATCGAATTTTCATTTTCAAGATATAATGAAATATGCAAGTTTAGCACTTGCGATAATAATTATTCCGCTATTTTATTTTTTAGAAAATTCTAGCTTTGAATATGTAATATTTGTAAAATTTGTAATTATAACATTAGGAATAATATATATGTGTCCATTAACAATGTGGACAAAAAATATTATTCCTAATAATAAAGATAATTACCTTATTATTGGTATAGGTTCTGGATTGGGAAGTAGTATTATCGGTAAGTTAAGCCCAGCTATTTGTTTAAGCATATTTCATTATAGTAATAATATTAACTTCGTTGCAATTTTTTTAATGCTTATCTTCTTAAGTGCTTGTATTATAATTATTAACACTCCTTATAATGAAACTAACTTATAAAACTTTGCTTTAAATAGATAAAATTTGCAAATTGAAGTATTATTTAGAGCTATAAAAACACAAATAACATATGGATCAAGAACAAATTAATCAAAAGATTCCACCCAAAACTATTTTGGCATTTTTTGCTATGGTTGTTGGGATGTTCATGGCCATTTTAGACATTCAAATTGTTGCAAGTTCTTTGTCAGTTATTGCAGCTGGTCTTTCTGCTTCTGGTGATGAATTATCTTGGATTCAAACTTCATATCTCATTGCCGAAGTTATTATTATACCAATCACGGGATTTGCTGCTCGTCTTTTATCCATTCGCATAGCATATTTTATAGCAGCGCTTGGATTTACAATCATGAGTATATTCTGCTCTCTTGCGGTTAATATTGAAGCAATGATTATATGCAGAGCTTTGCAGGGCTTTTTTGGTGGAGCAATGATTCCAACCACTTTTAGTACGATTTTTATAATATTTCCAAAGCACATGCGTACTAAAGTTAATATGATTGTTGGATTAGTCGTGACTGTAGCTCCAACTATTGGACCGACCCTTGGAGGTTATATTACAGAAACAATTTCTTGGCATTTTATGTTTTTGCTTAATGTGATTCCTGGAATATTTGTGTGTGTAGTTGTTTTTTTATATGTTGATTTTGATAAACCTAATTATAAACTACTCAATAATTTTGACTTAAAAGGAATGTTGCTGATGGCTTTTTGCTTGGGATCATTTCAATATGTTTTGGAAGAGGGTAATAATAAAGGCTGGCTTGATGATAGTCATATTTTATTCCTCTCAATCCTAATTGGTATTAGTTTTGTTTGTTTAATGTTTAGGGAGCTCACTTTTGAGAATCCAATAATTGACTTAAGCGCCTATAAAAATAAAAACTTTTCTCTTGGGTGCATATATGCATTTATTTTAGGAGTGGGATTATTTGGCTCGGTTTATTTGCTTCCTTTATTTTTATTTTCAGTTTCAGGGTTTAATACTCTACAAATTGGCGTTACGATGATTGTTACTGGAGCATTCCAATTTGTCTCTGCTCCATTGACTGCTAAAATGATAGAGAGGGGTGTTGATAAAAGAATTATTTTGGCAATTGGATTTTCTCTGTTTAGCTGGGGATGTTACTTAAACAGCTCTTTAACAGCTGACTCAGGATACTGGGATATGTTTTATCCTCAAATGGTCAGAGGATTATCCTTAATGTTTTGTTTTATGCCAATCAATGATTTAGCACTGGGAACTATGTCTAAAGATCAGGTGCAAAATGCAAGTGGTCTTTATAATTTAACCAGAAATTTAGGTGGAGCAATTGGTTTAGCTATGATAAATAATATCATTATAAATAAATCAAGTGCTTTTGTTCAAACCATGAAAGATAATATGCCATTAACTTCGCCTCAAGTACAAGAAACTATTAGCGCGCTAACGCAAGGACTATCTGGAAAAGTCAATGATCCGCAAGCAGCAGCTTATATGATGCTTAATGGTATTATTCAAAAAGAAGCGCTTGTAATGGCAATCAATAACGTATTTATGATAATTGCTGGTTTATTTTGTTTTGGTATCATGCTGATACCTTTCTTAACACCACCACAAGCTGGAGTTAGCGTTAATGCTCATTAAAATTACATTCTTTTTAATATTCAATATAGTTTGGCTTGGTTTAACTGGTTTTAATTTGGATCTTCAATCTATAATTATTGGCAGTATTATTTCTTTGTTAATTACTATTGGAGCAGCGAAATTAGAAATCTTACCAAAAAAGAGTAGTTTTAAGCTTAATAGTTTAGGCTATATTATTTGGTTACTAAAAGAAATTGTTATGTCTTCAATTGCAGTTTCTAAAATTGCTTGGAGCAAAAATATATTCATCGAGCCAATCATTGCTCCAATTAAAACTATACAAAAGGATGAAACAGGAATTGTGATTTATGCAAATTCAATAACATTAACGCCAGGAACTGTAACTTTATCAGTCATGGGTGATAATCTTTTAGTACACGCGCTTGATGTTAGTTTCATGAATGATTTGCAAAATGGCGAGATGGATAATAGAATAAAAACAATATTGAATTAAAATTATGTTTTTAAATATTTTAGTCTTAGTTATTTTTTTATTTGCAATAATTATTGCTGCGGGAGCGATTTTGCAGCGTGATATATTCACTAAAATATTATTTTTGAATGTATCGACAACTATTATATCCTTGTTCATCTGCTTTATAGCTACTTATAAAGTTAATAGTTCATATATTGATATAGCCATAATATATTTTATTTTGAGCATTATAGTTTCTAGTGCATATTTAAAATATTTTATACAAAGCAAGAAACAAAAAGAACAAAATTCAGATGAAGTGATTGAAGATGCAAAATAAAGTTATTATAGCTGGATGTGGCTTAAGTGGTATGATTACCGCATTATCACTTGCATATTATGGAATTAATAGCGTCATAATTGAGAGAAAAAATACCGACGATTTAGCTTTTTTTAATGATGTTCGAACCACTGCATTGACAGCAACTACTAAAAATTTTTTAAATGAGATAAATATTTGGTCAGATATATCTAAAATTTCAGGCAACATCAATGATATATATGTAGTTGATAATAAAGCTGAAGACATGATTCATTTTAAGTCTCCACATGTCAGAGACGAATTACAGAATGGAGAACCAATGGGATATTTGGTTGAAAATAACATTTTCAAAAAAACATTATTTGAATTAGTTTCAAACAATAAACTAATTAGGGTAATCGATAATATTGACTACAAATTAAAAAATAATAATGATGATGGATGTGAAATAATTCTAGCTGATGGTAGAGAATTATTGGCTAAATTGCTAATTATATGCGATGGATTTAATTCACTTTTAAAGCAAAATTACTTCAGTAATATAATAAATAAAAATTATAGTCAATATGCTCTCACTTTTCTGGTTAAGCATGAAAAACAACATGATGGGACAGCGGTTGAGCATTTTATGCCTAGTGGGCCATTCGCAATATTGCCATTAAAGGACCCTCATACTTCTTCAGTAGTTTGGACAATAAAATATGAAATGAAGAATGTTTTAGTAAATATGTCAAGTGAGGAATTTACATACATTCTTCAAGAAAATTTTGGTAATTTTTTAGGTCGTGTAAGCGTGGTTAGTGAAATTGGAGCATTTCCTCTAAAAGCATGTATTGCTAAAAATTATTTTAATAAAAAAATGATGTTACTTGCAGATTCTGCTCATGTTATTCATCCATTAGCGGGGCAGGGTTTAAATCAAGGTATCAAAGATATAAAATCATTGATTATCAATATCTTAGAACGCGATATTAGCAATGAAACTCTTGTAAATTATGAAAAAGAGCGCAAAAATGATAATTTAATAATGTATGAAATTACAGACAAATTAAATATGATTTTTCAACTAAGTTATCCAGTATTTTTTGCTTCAAGGCAATTAGGTTTTAAAGCAATCGAAAAAATTTCACCACTTAAAAATCTTTTAGTCAGTTACGCTATGGGACAGAGGTGACTTGATTTTTAATAAAATTATTACCCAACTTATTAATTACATCTTGCCCTATAAATGCATAGCTTGCTCAGAAATGACTGATAATAATTTAGGCATATGCATCAGTTGCTTTAAAGATTTAAATTTTATCAGTAGTCCGTATTGTGATATATGCGGTATTCCTTTTGAGTTTGTGATGCAAGGACGCTTAGTTTGCGGTAAATGTATTGTTAAACCACCATATTACGACATAGCTCGAAGTATATTTAAGTTTGATGCAAAATGTAAAAAACTAATTCATGGTTTTAAGTATAATGATAAAACTGCAAGTGCCAAAATTTTTGCTAATATCATTATTGCTAACTATAAAAATGATATTGGTTGCATTGATTTTATTGTACCAGTACCCATGAACCGAATTAAGCGTATATTTCGACAATATAATCCACCACAAATTTTAGCTGAAGGATTATCAAAATTATTGAATGTTGAAATGATTCCAGATTTATTAATTAAAACCAAATGGACAAAACCACAAACAATGCTGACTCGAGTTCAAAGAGAACAGAATCTTGCTGGCACAATTATGTATAATAGTAAAAAAAATATTCAAGGTAAGAATATTTTATTAGTAGATGACGTTAAAACGACTGGCACCACAAGTAATCACTGTGCATATATTTTAAAAAAACATGGAGCCAAAAAAGTTATTCTCATAACGATTGGTGCAACATAAGCAAAAATAGTTCTTGACTAATTGCGGGGATTTTTATAGAATTCGAAGTCTCGAATGGGCTTGTAGCTCAGCTGGTTAGAGCGCACGCCTGATAAGCGTGAGGTCGGAAGTTCAAGTCTTCTCAAGCCCACCATTCATTACTCATCTTTTTCAGAAATTACTATAGCATAAATAAATCATAGGTTGACTTGTGTCAAAAATATTAATATAAATTCGTTATTAATATAAAATATAGAGAAATACATGACTCGTACAGCCAATATAGAAGAATTTTTAGCCAAACCAGATAATTATAGTAATCTTGAATTGTTTTGCAAAAAAATAACCAATACAGATTTAATAAAGCTTTGTGCAGCATTGAAAGGAAATGCAACACTGACTGAGCTCTCTATATATAAAAATCAGATAGGAGAAGCAGGAGTAGTAGCCATTCTTGAGGTATTGAAAGAAAATACTACACTGACTAAGCTGCATCTCGAACATAATGAAATAAAAAATCTAGGAGTAAATGCCATTATTAAGTGGTTGGAAGGAAATACAACACTGACAACTCTTTCCCTCAATGAAAATAATGTAGGAGATGAAGAAGCTGTCAACCTTGGTGAGTGGTTGAAGGAAAATAAAACATTGACTCAACTTGAACTCGGACATAATAATATAGGACATAAAGGAGCTATCGGTCTTGGTCAGGGATTACAGAAAAATACAAAACTGACTACTCTTTACCTTGACAATAATAATATAGGAGATGCAGGTACAAAATTCATTGGTGAGGCATTCGAGTCTAATAAAACACTGACTAAGCTTAACCTCTTTCATAATAACATAGGACATACAGGAGCTATTGGCCTTGGTCAGGGATTACGGGGAAATACTACACTGACCACTCTTTACCTCAATCTTAACAATATAGGAGATCTAGGTGCAAAAGCGATTGTTGAGATGTTGAAGGTAAATAAAACATTGACTCAACTTGAACTCAGACATAATAATATAGGAGATGAAGTAGCAAGATACATCGCTGAAGCATTGAAGGAAAATAAAACATTGACTACTCTTGATCTCAGTAAGAATAAGATAGGATATGAAGTACTTAATCAATTTAATATGCTACATGTTCCTCACTTATATGTTGGTGATCAAAATCCCGTTATTAAGCAAGATGAGACTGAAATAAAACAAGAAAATACCAAAGATGTTTTGCAAGAAAAGATTCAAAAATATATAGAAAAAATAAAACACAACAAAGAATTACCAGAAATTTACAATAAACTAGGGGCTTTATTCTTTGAGAATGGCAAGTACCATAAAGCAATAGAATGTTTTAAGGTTACTAATAATAGTTTGAAAATACAAAATTGCATTAAAGAATGGTTAAAAAACGAACCTAAAAATCCAGCTGCAATGAAGGCAAAAGGAGATTACTACGCTTTAGTTGGAAGGTTTGAAAAAGCTAAGGAAAGCTATCACCATGCATTTGGCTTAAGTGAGGATAATGAATTTAAATTCAATGTGCTCAGTAAGTTTAACGAAATACTGCAAAACAAAATTGGATTAGCTGAATATGTTAATGAAATGTTAGAGGATCATAATTTTTATAACTTTGACATGGTAAATGAGAAATTTATAGAAATGATGGGAGAAACACCGTTAGAATAAAATAATTGGTGGATTAGAGGATGTTCTGTTCAAGCTCTTGAGAGAGCGTTAGACAAACCATATGCGTCAAGATAAGGGTTAGTAGTAATATCGGTTACAAC
>RXKF01000087.1 GCA_003963235.1 Rickettsiales bacterium | reverse complement strand
TTTTGGAGTTGCAGCTTTCCAAGCAGTTTCAGCTCCTTGATTTGCTGATCTGGATGAATCTGTAGTATTCTTATTCATACCTTTTGGAGTTCCAGCTCCAGCACTAAATTGGCCATAATTGATTTTGGACTCCCCACCAATTTTATTTCTATGCGTTATTTTTTGATCTATAATTTTTTCTTTAGCAAATTTGCTTGGACTCATGGCTGCATTCCTAGCCGCATTCACTCCAGGTCTTGCAATTTTACCCATATCACTCATGATATTTTTAACTGGATTGACATCTTTACCATCGCTAGATAATCTTCCACCCATGCTTACCTGAGTTAATGATTGTACAATTGCACTAACATATTCAACTAACCCTCCAGCTAATTTACTCACTGAAAATAATATAAAAGTAGATGAAGCCACTGACATTATTGTTCCATTTGGAGCAAATAAATCATTAATGCTTTCTGAAACAAATATATCTGGAATGTAAAAAGGTATGCCTGGCAAAAATGGTAGAGTAAAAGAAAAATTAATTGGAATACCCACAGAATTAAGATCAATAGTAAATGATAATGGAATCAAAATACCCCAGCAAGCACGCATCACAGTTTGCATTAATTGTTCAGATACTATTTGATCAATTAGTAAGAAAAAAACTAATAAAATAGTTGGCTGAATCATATAGCTAAAAAGTGATGATATCCAATTATCAAACATACCTTTTGTTCGTTCAAACAGAATAAAAGTAATAAAAAATGGAGCTAATGAAATCATAACAGCCATACCAACAAATGCTAGGCAATAACTAATTATTACCTCCATAATTGCTTTAAAGTAAATCCACATTGAGTAAAAGACGATAATGGCAAAAAAGGTAAATCCAAGTGGAAATTGAATAAGTTGTATTAAGAGTAGTGCATAAAGTTTAGGGTTAGAATATCTATCAATTATTGGATCAATAAATCCAAACACATTGCCGACACTGCTAGTGACGCCAGATACTTGCGTCATAAAACTATCAATTCCCAATATAAACATATTGAATAAATATCCATTGAAAAAGGACCAACTATTTTCACTAAATAAAGCAACTACAATACTAATTTTGACTATACGCACTACAATATCAGAAACGGTAATTTCTGTAACACCAGCAAGGAACATTAAGGCATAGAGCATTATATACGTCACAAGCATTAAGCGCGCTATATTATGCAGAACAATATTTGTTACAAATTTTTGATATAATGTCATAGTTAAGATATTAAAATTTTGCCTCAGTGGATCAATTAATTTTGTATATATTAAATCAGAAAACCAACCTGAACCAGCATATGTAGTAAAATTTACCTCGAATGTCCCAACTAAACTATCATCATTACTAACAGCCCTAACAAATAAAAGACCAGATTCAGGAGCATTACCTTTATAAATTTGCTCAACAGAAGTCCCAACATCTGAATCACTAGGAAGACTATCTTCCTTCACTATATATTCAAGTCTAATTGCTTGCATATCATCATGCGTTAATGCTGAAACTGAACTCCCAATTTCGATTTCCATAAAATATCTCCCAAAATGGAGAAAATTCATGGTCATTGATGGTTTTGCAATATTTAAATTATTTTGAAAAATTGTATAATCAGTCTCTGACCAATCTTTCATGAACTGACTGTATCCATTATACATTCCATCTATAAGCCAGCTTGTTTGAAATTCTAAATTACCATTAACACTTGAATTGTAATAAAAAAAATCTTTTCCTGTAAATGATGAAGTCATAAACTTCTCATTAACAGCCTTCACAGTTGTTCCTCCAACAGTAATCTGTATCCCTCTGCCTTTATCGTAATAGCATAATGGTATATTATCTTTGCCATTGGCAGTGTCTGTGCATGACGATAAATTATTCTTACTTAAATCTAAAGCTGGGTTTAAAATTCTGCCTTGCATTGTTTTCCAATTATCACCAACATCCCAATAAAGTCCGCTCTGTGCACAATTATGAGCATATTCAGGACGCAATGCAGTAATGGCATCCGCGCAGAATTGCGCAGCATTAGTGTAAATTAATTTATTATCATCAATTCCACTTTGTGAATATATAATTACTAAATTATCTTGAGAGCCAAGTTCGTTGTTCATTTCAGATGAGTTACCAAAATATTTATTGGCATCAATTATTGATATATTAACAACATCATCTTTTTGCACAGGAATTGAAGCACGACCAGAAAAATTAAAATATCCTGGAATATCAACAATTCTATCGGTAAAAGTCATTTCAGGAGTGCTTTGATAGCGTGGTAATATTCCATCTTTAAAATGATCAAAATCTGAAATATATCTTTGTGTTACATAATCATATTTTTGAATAAATACCTGAGGCTTTTCAAAGCGAGGATCAATTCTATAAAGTACTTTATATTTAACAGGTCGAGGCACTATCCCTTTTGGTGTCCAGTTAATGCCAAGCATGTTACCAGCAACTACATTAACACCTGTTGAAACCCATTGACCACTTTGTTCTAAATTAACTGTTGTATTTGATTGCACTACATTTGCAAATTGTGGTACTTCAATACATGTCGCAAGGAAAGATGCTATTGTATCAAAACTTGCCGTCATCCAGTCATATGTTGATTGCTCAGCTCCAGCTATTAATTCATCATCAGAATTAGGTTGAGTGGTGGTTGTATTAGTAGCACCATTACTGCCATTATTATCAGTTGTATTAGTCCCATTTACATTATTTGGATCCGTACTGGTTGCACCATACGCAATTAAACCAGTATGCGCAAACAATAAAATAACAATTGTGACTAATTTTATTAATTTCATATAAACAGATTTTTTCTAATTTTTAATATCTATTTTACTATTTCGTTTTATCTTTATCTGGTACATTATTCGTTTCAGAATTGCCTCCTCTGTGACTACCCATTACTGGTCCTTTATTATTTCCTGCATTAGCTGCTCCTCTGTGACCACCCATTACTGGTCCTTTATTATTTCCCGCATTAGCTGCTCCTCTGTGACCACCTATTACTGGTCCTTTATTATTTCCCGCATTAGCTGCTCCTCTGTGACTACCCATTACTGGTCCTTTATTATTTCCCGCATTAGTTGGTTTTGCACTTACCCATGGACTGGTGGTTGGTGCAGAAGATGTCCTAGTTGTGGGAGCAGTTCTCACAGTTTTGCTAAATGCTTTGAGTCGATTTCCCAAGTGTTTTTGGGTTTCAGCTCTTGATTTTGCATCAAGCCCAGCTTGTTTTGCAAAATTATCAGTTAATGGTTTCGCCATTACTGTTGCAGATGGACCAGTGAATCCTCCAGCAATTCTAGTAACTATACTATCAGAAAAATCCAAATATCCCCACAAGCAGTATACTAGAATAAATAATGTGGCAATATATTGCATATTAATACCCATTAGACCTGTGCGCCAATCCATACCCCAAGGGGCAAACCAATATAAACATGTAAGTTCTACCCCTAAGAAAGCAGGTGTTACTCCTTCAATTAAAGTAAATGGTATTCTAATTGGTATTGCACATTTCCAACAAACACTGTAACCAATAATATAATCAAGAAAAATCGTTGATAATTGCGTTAAGACAATTATTCCAGCCAATAATATCACAGGCTCAATCATATATTTGAAGGTAAATTTAATCCAATTATCAAACAAGTATCTTGTACTTTCAAACAACATAAAAGTTAAGAATAATGGAGCAATGCCTAATAATACACCAACTGCCAATTGTGCCATTAAATATACTGCCATTGATCTAAATAATACTATCAATAAAATCGCTATCGAAACAAAAATTATAACGAAATAAATTACTCCTTGAAGACCAGTAGTTAATAATGCCATTAATTGAGCTGAAAAAAGCGAACCGGTAAACATTTTTGAAAGAACTGCATTCATAAATGATAAAGGATTTGAAATAGTTGCAGAACCACTGTAAATAGTATAGCCCGCCATGTTAGCAATTATTTCATCAGAAAAATTAATTACAAAATCAAAAACATAATTGTTAAAAAATTCGAATGTTTTTCCATCCATTAAACCTGCAACAAATGCAATTTTTACTACTCTAATTACTAGATCAGTTTGACTTATTTGCACTAAACCAAGTAGAAAAAACATCCCATAAATCATTATGTATAAAGTTAGCATTCCCTTAACATAATTAAAGAAATTAGTACAATTCTCAACTACGCCCGAGCCCTGATAACAGGTCATATTTTTAAATAAGGATGTGGATGTATTTTTAATTTTTTCTTTAAAACCTGATAAGAAAGGCGTAAACGCATCTCGAACAAAATCTCCGTTATCAACACTTGTTGTTAACTGAACTTGATATTGGCCAAAGCTTTCTTTATAATCATCCTGATTATTTTTAATACGAAGCCATAAGTAGCCATTGCTGCTAGCTGTAATATTTCCAGAACCATTTACATCTAAGTTCACAGCACTTCCTTGACTTGAGGCGCTATTTGGATCAGCGCTATTAGTTGCAATTAAATATTCTACTTGGCCTCTTCCTTGAAAACTATCATTCATAGTTTGACCGTTTGAGCGTCTGCATTTTGTTTGTTTTATATTTAAAACATAACCTCCTGTGTTATTTTCAGCCTCATCATCTTGATTAAATAATCTATATTGCAGATAGCTGGAATCACTTTGAGTATATTGAGTATTTAAAATAATTCGGTAACTTTCACCATTTACTGATGATTGATTGCTTTGTATTTCAGCAAAAGAATAATTATTGCCAAGCGCAGTTTTATTTGATGGATCCTCTGAATTATCAAATCTATATAATAAACCCGCAGCATTATCACTCGAATACCAAAAATATTTTTTATTTTGATAGTCTCCATCAATAAACACTTGTTCAGTTTTACAATCTCTATCAAGATTTGCAGTTAAATCATTGATATTATCTGCAAATGGAAATGTATGAATGCCACTGCTTATATATGCTTCTGGTGGCACGCCATATATATTTTCATAACACGAGCACCAATCAGTTACTGTATGATAGCCTTCGTTGCATACTCCATTAACTTCAACTCCTATACATTCTTGATGTGGATTACATTGAGTACATTCAGCTTTAAACTCACATTTATCAACATATTTATTAGTTGGAGTAAAAGACATGTAACGTCCACAAATCGGACTATAACTTGTACTTCCATCACGACAATCAGCTGTCAATAATTTTTTTTCTATAGAATTATAAATGCTAGAAGTAGGATTAGTGGTTTTTTGATCTTTATAAAGCGATACTACAACAAGATCGTTTTTAAAAACTTGAGTAATATTTCTCCATTCTGCATTTTTAGCATCAATATACAAAGACACTGGAGGTGAATTTTCATCTATTCTTGGTATTGGAATTGCTGCATTTTCTATATCTTTATCACTAGCACTTTGTAAATTATTAATTGGTAAGTATGCTCTACATAAACTAACTTCTCCTCGAACTGACAAATTAACAACTTGATCTTGCTTAACTTGTATATTTGTATTTAACCATTTGCCATAAGTAGTTGGGTCTAAGTTTATCGTTGGAGCATTTTCTTGTGCAGTTGTAGCTGTATAATTTGCACTTGCTTTTAACGCAACTGTTTTTGTAAGTCTATCAGAATTAGACAGACCACCACTACCTCCGCCTCCTCCACCAGTTGAAGTGTTTGCACCAGTGATATCTTCTAAGAAATTATCAATAGCATTACCAGCTCCATCAACTGCATCCTGTATATTATCATTAATTCCTATAGAACCAGCAACTCCAGTCAATAAATCCACTGGATTACTTAGTGTTTCAAGTATGCTTTGAGAACTTTCCGTGGGATTTTCATTATAATTATATCGGTATAAACATCCATCACCTGAACTAACAATACCAATAACCCCGACAATAAATAATATTACAATAAACAGCACTGATAACAGCGCGAGTAATATCATAATAACTATTTTTCTATTGCTCATTATTTACCTTTATCACTCTCACCAGTTTTTGCAATACTAGAAACTCCACCAGCAATTCCTCCAGTTTTTCCACCCCCTTCTTCTTCACTCCCACCAGGAGCTTTACTTCCACTTGTAGCTTCTTTGTTAGAACTAGTATCTTCTCCAGCTTTCTTAGCAGCTTCCGCAGCATTTTTTGCTGCTGCCAGTACATTTCCTGATTTGAGCGATACTACTGCAGCTGCAGCACTAACTGCAGCTTGAGCCAAGCCTATGACCTTATCAACTATCATATTTGGATTAATTGTGACGCCAGATAAATTAGCTCCACCAGCAAGTTCAGATACAAACTGATTCACTGATTTTAGAAAATAATAGAAGATGATTAAATACATCATCATGTGTAAAAAATCTATTCCAATATTTAACACATCACTCACAGTTGAAAGAGAAAATATTAAAAATACCCTTGTATCCCACCCCTGTCCTGATGAGTATTGCAGTAACTTATAACCTACACTTTTTTCACATATTTCAGGCTCACTAGCAGGCAGCATCAATTCAAAGGTACTAAAAGAATTTTCTCCTGCTGTATAATCATGGCGTTGATATACACAATTTCCATAAATTGTTGAATCATACATAGTAAGTAATATTGCAACAACACCACCTATTACCGCAGGTTGGATAGCGCAAGATATAACTACTTTTTGCCAACCATCATAGTAGGCTTTAGTTCTCTCAAATAAAGCCATTGGAATAAATATAGGAGAAATATATGCCATTGCATATAATGTTACCATACATATTAAATAAGCTGATACAAAATACATCACTATTGATATAAACATTATTACAAATAGCATGCCCAATACTACAATGACAATGTTTCCACCTAAAAGAAAACCAAAAAATACAGGAAAAATTGAAAATAAACCTATTTTACCTAATATACCAGCTGCAGAAGATGGAGCCGATTCAAGAGTAATGGGTTGCGCGCCATCAGGAGTAAAACCTATGCTACCATTAGCAGATGATAACATTGACCCAATGTTATATACTAATTGCATGCCCAAATAATAAGCAACACGACAATCTATCGCATCCCAAACTTTATAAAATTCATAACCATGTTCATATTTCTCTTTGTCAAAAACACATAAGCCTTGCGCTCCCCCAGCTAGAAATGTAAATTCTGTAAAATTTGATGTCAGTTCAACTAAGATTGGAAGAGCAAGCTCAGTCATACCGTTTTGCTTAACTTCATGCCCATTGATAATCTTGCCGCCAAAAAAACCTACAGCAAAATAGCTAACTAGAATAAATTTCATTAAAAACATTGCAATCTGTTCAAGACTAGTCTTCTCAGGATCCATTATTACTTTAAAGCCATAAAATATTACATATATTATTAAAGCAGCACGCACTGCAACTTTCATTGCATCCTGAAATTCTGGAAATGGCTTAAGCATTGTTAAAGCTGGTTGATCACTATCAGTTGCTGGACAATCATTACCAACATAAAAAAGTTTATCTAATGAATCTCTTAGACAATGAATAGTTAAGCCTGAAAAACTAAACAATGTTTGACTTTTAGCCCTTCCTTCATAACAAGAAGGAGGAAGTGGCCTGCATACATCTTCATCGATTGGATCTTCAGAAGGTAGAGTTGCTTCCTTATCACGACAAATTAATGGCATTAAACCACGCGATGTAGGCATGCTCAAGCAAACACTATTTTCAATAACACTAACTTTAAGTATTATATTAGATATAAACGATCTACTCTTTAAATCAGGATTATTCGTTAAACTTCCTAAGGTAGAGGAATCACCAATATTCATGGTCACTTGGGTACAAACTTCAGCACTGCTAGGAGCATTTTTGATACAAAATTTAAATGCATCTCCTTGAGCGTCGCAACCATCTGGTACATGCGTTTTCATATCAAGATGATTTTGTACATAACCAAAAGCAGTATCATTTATTAAGTAATTTGTTGAATCTACTATCGGTAACAGGGTACAGCTTTGTCCAAAACTATTTGCATAAGTCACATTGTAATTAGTTATCAACAATATTTGCAACAATATTTGTAAAATGTAAAAGCAAGATTTTCTCATTTTCATTTATTGTCCTGTCAGTTTATTTTTTGCACTAGATACTGCATCTTTTGCCTTATTAACACCTTTAATTGCCCCTTCTCGAGCTACACCAACTCCTTTACCAACCATCTTTGCAGCATTGCCAGCTTGACCTTTAAGACCACCTCCTACGCCTTTCACCGCCGCACCAGCAACTTGAGAACTTATCTTTTTAAGTGCAGATTGGATAGTTGCAGGTTTTACTGTGACAGTTGCGACAGAAACACCTTCTGTTATATCAGCTGCAAAATCTGTGATAGTATCTGAAAACTTACTCATCAAGTACGTAATTAAGTACATTGAAAACAATGAAACTGCGAACATTCTTATTTTTTCAAAAACTAATTCTACTGTGTCGAAAAACATGCCTGGCTTTTTAACTACTGCATCTTCAGATTTTCCATCGCTTGATTCACTGTCTTGAATTCCAAATGCAGAATCAAAATCCATTCTTATAATTTTTTTAACAAAATATACTAAAGAATTTTTACAACCTTCAATTTCTTCTTCAGAATCATAATCATCCCAATTAAAACTTGGATAAAAATATCTAAAAGTCCTACCATCATTAATAAATCCATCCGAAAGATTCAGATACATAATATTTACATTTGTACTAGGTGAGTCACCACCTAATGTCATATCTGCATAATCAAATCTGCATGTACCGTTATAAGCTCTATCATCCAGAGCCATCATAAAAGTCATAAATGCTACAATAACCATAGGTTGCAACATAAATGATATCAGTAATTTTAACCATGATTCAAAATATCCTTTTGTATAATCAAATAAGTATAATGGTACAAATACAGGAGCAAGCACAGCTAATATGACTATTGAAATAATACATACAACTGTTGCATTCACCATGAGTGCCATAAAAGATATAATAAAAATTGGATATGCAAGACATAATAGAGCTAAAATTGGCACCCCAGATAAAATAGCAGGCACTAGAAGCACTATAAATGGTGGGATATTATATGACATGTTATCTTTTTTATCACCTCCATCATTATTAGCTGGAGGTGGCGTCTCGGTATTAGCAGCATCTGGTGTCTCAGCATTATCATTAGATTGAACTTGTGCGGCAACTCTCATTAAAGTATCGAGACCCAAAAAGCTCATAACCCTGCAATCAAGGGCATCCCATAATTTCAAATGTGACAAATTATCTGGGTATTGTGCATCTTGAAAATTACAAAATTTATTAGAATTAGCTCCAACAACCCAAGAAGATATTTGCTCCATCCCATTCATTAAAAAAGGAATAACCCATTCAATCATACCATCTAATCTTTCAGTATCATCATCACTTCCAGCATTAATGTTGATGCCAACTGAAAAATATACAACAAATATGAATTTAATTACAAAATTCATTATTTCAGATTTAGGGGGAACATCGCCAGCCAAAATTACTTTAAAACCAAATAAAATAATATATATAGCCAAGAGAGCACTCACTATACGATGCATATTTTTTTGAAACTGAAAAAATGAACTGGTCTTGCGAAGTTCACTTCCCATAACTGCTTTTACATCATCAAAACTGCATACTGAATTGCTTATCATCATTTTAGCAACCATCTCTTTCACACATTCAATAATAGGTCCTGAAACAACTATAGCTGCTCTTGAATTGTCATATGCTCTTTTATAGCAACTCCCCATATTGCTGCATGATGTAAGAGAAGTTACATTTTCAAGTTCACTATGAACGGCAGTGCCAACATCTAAAAAATCAGCATAAATTGATATTGGATATGGTTCTTTTATATATTTACAACCGATAGGAATCCAGCTAGTTAAACTTTGTGTAGCAACGCATAATTTATCTTTCTCTCTAATTACTTTCCATGGAAAAATTGGAATAATTCCAATATCAATCATCATTCCTTCATCATTTTCTTTTTTATCTAAAAACATTTCATGATATTGATCTTTAGGTAAATTCCATGCCTTTAAAATCTCATCCCAAACATTTTCACCAGTAAAAAGAGTTTTTGCTATAGTAATGCCAATACCAGCAATAGCTGCAGTTCTAGCAATTGCAAGCTGAGTATTATTGCACATAGCAAAACTGATTTTTTGATCGTCATATTCAATTCGATTTTCTCTAAGACAACTTCCTGGAAAAAGCTCTTCATCATTAATTACTAAACGTAAAAAAGTATTTGCATAAAGCCCAGGTGATAATATATTCGCTATTGCAAAGGTAAAAAATGGAGCAGGAACGCATGTATGAGTGAATTCAGTTCGTAATAAATTACCTATGCCTTGAGTTTCACATGTTAAGCTGGTTAGTGTATCTAAAATAGTGTCAAGTGTGCCACCAACTGCCGATGCTGTATCTTGTAAGCCTTGAATTGGATTACCAGAGCCGCCTGATTCACCTTCTGTGGATGAGTTATCACCTGTTGTATTTTCTTCTGCTGCATATACCTCTATATTTTGATTAATAATTAAAATAATTGTAACACATGCCAGTAATTTAAAAATAGTTTTAATAAAATATATATAGAGCATTAGAACACGCTCTATAATATTAGATTTTATTTCTATTTTTGTGTTTTTCATTACTGCAATTCTTTTACTTCTTTATAAAAAACTGGTAACCATTTTTTTGGATTTGGTCCATGTGTTGCAATAATTTGATCAAGTAATGTAACTGTTTCTGCTCTTCCTGATAAAACATTAATTATATTATCCATACCATTTAAATTTACTTTAGCAACTACTGCACTAACCCCTTGTTTTATTAAAAAATATCGCGTAGATGGGTCAGTAGTTTTTATCAAAGTATATTCTCTTTGTGAGAGCATAAAAGCACTACGATATATGTCAGTTGCTTTTAAATTTGGTAAAAATATTTGGGTAGCAGTTTGCTGAATTAAAGTATCACTAATACGGCTTTTAGTAGCATCTTCAACACTTTGAGTAGCAAAAATAACAAAAGTGTTCAGTTTTCTTAAAACTTTAAGCCAATCTTTGATTTTTGGAGCAAACACTGGATTATCAATTAATGCCCACGCTTCATCTAAAACTATCATGGTTCTAGCACCATCTAATGAAATATTTATGCGATGAAATATATATAAAAGCACAGGTGATAATGATAAAGGATCTTTAAGAAGCTCCGCCATTTCAAAACCAAATACACGCGAAACTTGAAAATCGATTATGTCAACATCATTATCAAATATTTTAGCATGTGAACCTTTTCCATGCCACATTGATATTCTACTGGCAAGCGATCCAGCTCCAGCTATACCCAGAAAAGGCGCTACATTATCTAATTTTCGATCTCGTTTATTTAATCTATAATTTCCTTCTATTGCTTGAGTTAAAACTTTTATATCTTCTGCACTTAACGTTTCACCATGAGAGGTAACGAGAGTTTTCATCCATTCAAGTAAAAAAGCTCTATTCTCACCATTATCATCTAATTGAAAAGGATTAAACCCACAATTACTCCCAGGATCAATAACACTATAAGCACCATTTAAGGCTCTAATAAATATTTCAGCGCCACGATCTTTATCAAAAAAGAATGTTCTTGGTTTAAATTTTTGCGCTTGCGCACATAAAAAATTCATAAGCACAGTCTTACCACCACCAGTTGGACCAATAATTAGAGTATGGCCTACATCGCGCACGTGGAAATTAAAATAAAATGGCGTACCAGAAGTAGTGTCTAGTACAGTAACATGATCACCCCAATGATTATTATCCGCTTTGCCAGGTGGGTAATTGTGCATTGAAACAAAGCCAGATAAATTTAGAGTATTGATAGTTGATCTTCTAATAATATAATTAAGATTACCAGGAAGCTGGCCCCAATAAGCTGGTTCCATGTTAATTTTTTCACGTACAGGACTCACTCCACAATTTGAAAATTCGACCGCAGCCATTGATAGCGTATTTTCTAAAGCTTTTAGGTCTTTATCAATACATAACAATGTTAAATGATGTTCTCCAAAACCAATGTCACCACTAATAGCCATATCAAGCGCTTGCGAGATTTCAGCAATTTGTGATAGCGCCCTATCTTCTGCCTGGATCATTCGATTTTGTTGCAATTGCATTTTATTTATAGATATCGTCCTATTCGAAAATCTAAAACTTTGTGTCATTATAAATTCAAATGGCATCTGCAAAAATCCATCAAAAATTCCAGCTGACGTATTTGGTCCATATTCAAGTATGCTGACAATGCCTGCAAATTTTCTTCCCTTTGGTCCCCTTGACTCTAATGACCTAGTGCCAAAAAATAGCCTATTAGTCGGTAAATACTCATCCAAGTAATTTCTAGGCACCATCATTGGACTTGCATCACCACAATTAACAATTGTTCCCAAAAATTCACTGATTTGGCAAAAAACGCCATCTTTTGTTTTTTTTACACCTAATAATTCAGCATTATAGTCATGCAGCGTATTTAGCACGCGTGTAGTCATCTCCTGCATACTCTCATGCATCTCACGCATGGCTTTTTCCCAGATTACCTTATTTGATTTTTGCTTAATTCTTGAATAAATATATTCAATCATCGCAGCACCTTGTTTATCTGGCTCGTATAAAATACTGACATATAATTCATTAAAGTAAGAATCAGTTACAGAATGTTTTTTCTGCCACTGAGATTCTAGGTAACCAATAAAATCTTTTGAACTTTTTATTGTAGGATCAATGCTATAATCATTATTTTTTTTAATTATTGGACGGCGGCGGCGAATTGTATGAAAGTACATGGTCACATTACCAGAAGCCATATTCTTCAAGAGAGAATTTCTAATTTCTTTACGAATATCAAGATCACTATCATCCGCAGTTTCAAAAGAGAATCCATCAACTTTAATAACTTGAAGCAAACCGTTAGATTTAGTTAATATCGTATTTTTATCCCAATGACCTTTATATGGAATAAAGCTTGAAACTGGTTTCTCTTTTTTTGCATACTTCTCTTTACTAGCTGCAGTTTTAAATAACTTGAACATATATTTTATTACTATTTAAACGCTATAAGAATTGGCACCATAATATGATTTATTGGAACATTGATTACATTTGCCTGCATAATTTAAATATAATTCTAAGAATCGCGGTTCTTTAAAGCATAAAAGATATCCAACTAAATGGACAACAGCGGCAATGAATATTATATATAAGCTTGCTTGTTGAATAAAAGCAGTTACTGATACCATTAAATTAAGCATCGCATACTGAATACTGACTCCAAATATCATTGACGGCCGTGTTAAGCCGACAAATAATGGGTCAGATGATAATTGTCCTGACATAAATTTACTCTCTCTAACTTTTACTAATTATTACTTAAAATATTCACTATGTATTAGTATTAAGTTAGTTTAATTGAAAAATATAGATTTAATCAAACCTATAATATCAATAATCAAAAAATTTTTATAAAAGAGGGCTTTGAAGCACTAATTAGCGTTAGATAATGTTTGATGAGTAAAAAATATATTATTATGTAAATGATGAGGAGAGTGAAATGCATAAAAACGCACTACTCAGTTAAAACTAGGTAATGCGTTCTTTAATATTTTATAGATTTATGAATTAAAAAGCTAAAGCTTACTTCTTAACGTATTTTCTTTCTTGAATACGAGCAGCACGTCCACTTAACGCTCTTAGATAATGTAATTTAGCGCGACGTACAATTCCTCTCTTAACCACTTCAATTTTTGCAACGATTGGAGAATATGTCATAAATCTTCTTTCCACACCCTCACCATGGCTGACTTTACGAACAACAAAAGATGAGGTAATAGCTCTATTTCTTTTAGAGATTACAACACCTTCATATGCTTGAAGTCTTGTGTTTGCACCATCGATCACTTTGACACTAACTTTAACAGTGTCACCAGCTCTGAACTCTGGAATTTCTTTATTTTCAGTCATTTTTGCAATTTGATCTTTTTCAAATTGATGTACTATATTTGTCATTAATTGAGCTCCTAAATATATTTATCTAAAATTATACGCCATATCAAACTAGTCATTATTTCTGACGATTTTTTGTTATAGCTATAGATTCGTCTTTTTTCCAAGCATTGATTTTTGAGTGATGCCCTGACAACAATATTTCAGGAACTTTTCTACCTCTCCACTCTACTGGCTTAGTATAAAGTGGATGCTCTATTAACTCTAAACCATTAATACTGACTTCAAAAGATTCTTCTTTTAAGGTGTTTTGATTAACTAAAATACCTGGAAGAAGCCTCACAACACTGTCAATGATTGACAAAGCAGCAATTTCGCCTCCAGATAAAATGTAATCGCCTACACTAATCTGCTGGATATTATACTCATCAATAACTCGTTCGTCAATCCCTTCAAAGCGCCCACATAAAATAATTATATTTTTCTCTAACGCAATGTTTTTAGATATTTTTTGTGTTAGATATTTTCCTCTAGGAGATGGATAGTAAATCGTTGCTTCAGGATTAATCTTAAGCACATAATCTAAAGCACTTCCAAGCACATCAGGGCGCATAATCAAGCCATTACCACCACCATAAGGAGTGTCATCCACATTTTGATGTTTTGTTATGCCAAAATCACGAATATTGATCGTGTTCAATTCCCATATTTTTTTAACTAACCCCTGCCCTGCTAAAGAATATTGCAATGGTCCCGGAAACATTTCAGGAAAAAGAGTAAGACAAGTAACAGAAAACATATGGTGGCGCAAGTTGGACTCATTGAATTATATGAATAATATATTCTAAATATACCTTAAGCTCAAGTGCCTATGAATTATTACATGCTTTTAATATAATTAATAATGTTATTATATATGTAAATCCATTTTTTTATTGATTTGTTTTTATTTGTGATATATATAGTTAGTAGCTAAATTAATCGGGGCATAGCGCAGCCTGGTAGCGCATCTGGTTTGGGACCAGAGGGTCGGGAGTTCGAATCTCTCTGCCCCGACCATCTTAATAAATTATCACAAATTTTCCATTATCTTTAAATATTTAAGTCTCTCGCTTATTAATGCACCTCATCCTCTGCTCTTTGAAACCATTTACACTTAATTTCAACTAAAATTTCATAAGTTAAAAAAAAACAAATGTTTCTGTTGATATATTTATTTATACATATTATGTTAATTATTATTAATAGAAGTTTTAAAATGGCAAAACCTAAAAAAAAGCACTATGGCACTGATAACAAAATAATTTAAATGAATAATAAAAGGAGGTATAA
>RXKF01000035.1 GCA_003963235.1 Rickettsiales bacterium | reverse complement strand
CTTCACCATCGGATACAGCCTCTTCTTCCTCTATCTCCTCTTCACTATCATCTAATTCTGTATCACCTTCTTCTGAAGATTCCTCTTCTAATAATCTTTGTTCTTCTTCAGTTCCTAAGGCATATACGCATAAATCTTCAAGAGAGACATTATTTTTTTCTGCCAATTGCTGCAATTGCGTTATAGAGTCCATTACTTCTGGTGGGATTGCACCTGAGCGGACTTTTGTAACCCAGTCAGCTTGAAAATGCAGTGGATGGTGACCTTTTTCAGGTTTACCTATATATATGGTAAATGGTGACATCTGACCACCCATGTCACAGCTTATTGTAAATTTTCTAGTCAAAACAATCCCTATAATAATTTAATTTTACACTTCCAAAAAACTTTTTTTAATTAAGAAATTAAGAATATTAAATTAATAATAATTGAAAAAACATAATAGGTAAAAGAATTTTTAGAGTTTAAATTGTTTTTATTTTAAAATAGTGAATTTTTTAATAAAAATTTATGAACTCAATTTTAAAAATGATTTTAAGCATTGTCTCAAATAATTATTATTTTTGACTCAAATAAAGCATATGAACAATTCTTACGGAATTTTTAAAAATTTCACCTGTGAGTAGAACCATATTATCTATTTCTACTATGTTTTTATCTTTTTTTATTATTTCTTTCACAGGTAATTTTGAATTTACCTCTTTAATAATAGATTTATTAAGTTTCTGTTTTATTTTATGGACTTCAGATAGTTCCTTATACAGAAAATCAGCATTACCTTCAGTGGTACCTTTTTTTTCAACAAACTCACTCTTTTCAAGAGCCCCCAAATTAATTAATTTATTTTCCAGAATTTTCTCTTTAATTTGTGCAGAATCCAATTTAATTATTTCGGAAAATAATGGCTTGTTTTCACTACATAGCTTTTTTATATCATTGGAGATAATTAAGTTTAATTTTTTTTCATCAAACTCCATTAATTGAGAAAAATTTAAGTCATAATGCTCACATAATTTTTTAACTTTATCTGATGTGAGAATTTTTAGTTTTTCAGGATTATCAATTTTATTTAACTGTTCAAAACTTGCCGCATAAACATCATTATCGTCATACCTTTTATTCCTGTAATCATTATAGTATAATTCTTTTACATTTTCTGAAACTAACATTTTTAATTTCTTAATATCATCAATTTTAGCTAATTCTGTAAAATCCACATATCTAAGAACATTTTGACTATTTGTAGATAGAAGCAATTTTATTTTAGATACATCATTAATTTCGTATAATGCTTCTTTACTTATATTCTCTGTTGTCAGCAAACTTTTTTTAAAAGAAGGAACTTGTTGTAAAATAAGATTAAGATTGTTTTCTTTTATTTTTACGTTTTGAGTTTTATGAATGAATTCAGAAAATTTTGAGTTTTTATATTTTAAAGCTAAATTAAATACTTCCTGCATACTTTCTGGATAGGTTGCAGCAATTTTGTTAGTGAGCTCATTGTTCTCATTAGTAAATGCGCTTTGCATCATATTAAAAATTATCATAGGGCTTATTTTATCATTTTTATTAAGATAAAGATCAATAATATTTTGCGATTTATTTTTTACAGCACTCGTAAAACTATCAATAAGAAAACCATCTATATTTTCAGTTTTTTGATGTAAATGATTTAGAATTAGTTGAAAATTTTCTGCAGAATCTTTTTGCGTGGTTAATATTAATGCATGATGATTAATTAAATTTGGATGAGTAGTGATAATTTTTTCAATCTCTTTATAATTACCTTCTTTAATAGTTTTATATACTGCATATTGAGATATTAAACTTTCGTGCGGAGTTCCAATATCAATTTTTTCTGGATATTCTTGCTTATTAAGTTGGGATAATTGAGAAATTTGTTTTGCGGTTAATTTATCTACTCCTGGATTGAGTCCTTCATTATGTAATTTTTCTAACAACAATGAAGATTCTGCTGATATCATGCTTAATGAATTTAATTTGCCATTTGGTGCATTAATAGCTCGTCCAATAATATCTAAATCCTTGCCATAATCAGTGTCTCTAAAATATAAAGGTTCATTCATTTCTTTAGAAGAAACCCATTTTTTACCAGTATCAATAATAATAAATTGACCACAGTTAATATCTGGATCTGAGGATATTTCATAAAAGGTTTTATATTTAAAATTTAATTTTAATGGTTCTGAGCTGGTTCTATTCATTACAAAACCACCAAAACGCCGCTTTGCCGTATCTTTATTATCAAAAATATAAGGAACCTTTGTATTATGTAATAATTCAAGCATGGGTTGTAACGAGAAAAATTTCTCACTGCTAATGTGACTTACACTTTTATTATAGTCTTCAGAATTTACTGCCCCAATATTTTTTTCTTTATTCATAATGCCAAGTGAAAAACCATCCGCATGCAAAATTCCAGTTCTAGGTGTTAAACAATCATATAATTGCTTGAATGTGTCTACTGGATCTACTAAGTGACGTAAACACCAAGAAGAAGTGGCATAATCAACTTGATTAGGTAAATTAAATTTTTTCAATTCCTGAAGCCTCTTCAAGTCATGAGCTGCATCTATATTTAAATTTTGTGCAAAATTTATTGCATCAATTTTTATTGTTAAATCTTTGATTATCTTTTGCATCTTAGTTACATATTTCGAAGAATCAATTTTATCATTAATAGAAGAAAAATCTAATGAAAGGTCAACCTTATGTTCTTGCTGAAGTTTATTAGTTGATTCATTGTAGATTTCTATTTTTGTAGTTAACTTATTTTTTAATACTTCCATGATCGATTGTTCTGATTTTATTCTCGATGATGAAAAATTAGGAAAATCATCTTGATATATATCTTCCATGTTCATTATTTTTTTTATTAAAAAAGAATCACGAGAATTTATAATACGTGAAATTTCTGATAATTGATTATAGAATTGTTTGCAGTCTTTAGAATTCTCAGATAATTTTTCATATGTTTTAATTAATTCATCTGAAGGATTAAGCCATCTACCCACTTCTTCAACTTTAAAACCTGCAATTTTTGAAACTCTGCAGATGCCAATATTTTCTTGAAATGAAAAGGAATTATCTCCAGATAGGCTTATAATTTCTACATGTTTAATATTAGGAAAGAGGTGGTGATTATTATTTATATAATCTGCTATATAAGTTGCGCAACCATGCTTTCCTGCACCTAAATCCATAAAACTAAAATGATCTATTCCTTTCGATGAGTAATCCTTTAGCATTGAAGATACAAAGTCTTGGGTGCGAATATTACATATTGTATAATCATCATTAGATCCATCAAACATAAAACGACTCATACTATCACCTGATACATTTTTAAATGCATTGTTGACCCTAAGCGCAACTTCCAAAGGCCTATTAGATAATGCGCTGTTATATTGCTCTAATAAAGTAGACTTATCTTTATCTTTATGAATAGCTACTAAAGATTCAACTTGCATTTGCAATTGTTGACTTATAGGTTCATGGGTCATAATTATCTCAATTTGATGTAAAAGAATAATATAGAGTTAAGGCAAGGTAATATTTCTCAACACTTAAAATAATATTACTGAATTAATAATTGTCTAGCTTTGTTTTTTTGAATTATTATGGTTAAAAATAGTTATTATATGTTGTAAAATTAACATCAGAAAAATATCTGCATGAAGCTACTAAGAAGTTTTATAAGGCTTTAGATTGGAAGTTTGGCTTAAGCATAAAAAGCAAAGCCTGTAAATAACCCCAGTAATGGAGAAGCAAAGCTTATCCATAATTAGCGTTAAATACATACAGGCAAGTGATTAGGACAATCTATATCAATTTTAAATCGAATCAATAATATGTTTTATTTTATCTCTAAGAGGTATATTTGATGCAATAATTGTTTTATTATTTTCATAAAAAGCACCAACTGCCTCTTCGATAAATAATTTACAACCCAAATTTGCTATTTCATTTGGTTTAATAATTGCAATATCAAGTTTTCCAGCAATTAATTGAGCAAGGGAATAAGTATAAGAATCATATATTCTTAAATTTGGCACTAATTTAGCAATTTTTGATGTATCAATATTTGTAGTTCCAATAGCATTTTCAATATTATCAACTCCAGAAACTCTTAATCTCAATGCACCTGGTAAATTAGTATTATAGCGCTCGAGCCAAGCTCCTCTACCTTTTTCAACATAATAAATTTCACCAAGCGCTGGAAAATTCATTACCGATTTTTCTGCAATAACTTGATCATTTTTAATTTTTAAAATAGTAATCATAATTGAGAAAAATGGTAATGACCTTGTTAAATTAGCAAATCCATCAATAGTTTCGACTAATATTGCTGTGTCAGTAAAATTCAAGTTTTGTAAATCTTTATTGTCAAATATAATAGTTTTAAAATATTTTCCTAATCTTTCCTGAAGCACCTGCAATATTTTCATGCAGGATCTTTGACTGTAAGATAAAGTATTACGACTTAATGTCTGCAGATTCTCTAATTCAAAAAAATCACGAATTAAAAATCTAGATGCTTGCCTTGTAGCTTCAACAATTAAGCCAATTTCTCCTTCCATTATTTTGCCCTTTCAACAAAGCTTAAATCTTCAGTTTTCACTACTATTTTCTCACCTGACCCTAAATATGGTGGAACCATGACTTTTAATCCATTTGTTAAAAGTGCTGGTTTATATGAAGAAGTAACAGTAGCTCCTTTTATCGTGGGGTCTGTTTGTTCTACTTCAACTACAACTGTTGCAGGAAGTTTTATATTAAGGGCTTTATCTTGATAAAAATCAACCATCACATCCATTCCATCTGTTAAAAATGGCAGCTTGTCACCAAGCATCGCAGCATCCAGTATAATTTGATCAAAAGTTTCAGGATCCATAAAAATTAAATTTTTATCTTCTAAATATAAAAATTGCATTTTCTTTTGATCTAATAAAGCTCTTTGTACATTTTCTGATGAGCTAAAACGCTGATTAAGTTTGTTACCTGTTCGTAAGTTTTTCATTTCAACTTGAACATAAGCGCCACCTTTTCCAGGCTTTGTGTGTTCAGGATTTTTAACTACCATCCATAATTCATTTTCATAGTCAAGAATATTACCATTTTTGATTTCGTTTGCAGAAATTCTCATAAAAATTACTCTTTTAAGTTTTTTAAATTAAATAAAGTTAATATTGGCGCAGAAATAAATATTGATGAACAAGTACCCACAAAAATGCCAAAAAATACTAATATACTAAAACTCCTAATAGCCTCTCCACCCAATATTATTAGGGCTAAATTAGCAAGCAAAGTTGTTAATGCTGTAATCGTAGTTCTAGATAATGTTTCATTTATACTTGAGTTGATTATTTCATCTACTGTTTTTCTACTGAATTTTCTTAAATTATCTCGAATACGATCATATATCACTACTGAATCATTAACAGAATATCCTATTATGGTTAAAATAGCAGCAATCGTGCTTAAATTAAAATCGTATTTAGTAATACTCATAAAACCGAGACTCAATACCACATCATGTACAAGAGCAACTAATACACCAATGCCAAATTGCCATTCAAATCTAACCCATACATATAACATAATTGAGCCAAACGACAGCAGCATCGCCATAATTCCAGCATTAATCATCTGATTACCAACTTGTGGACCTACAAAATCTATTTTTCGATATTCAAAATTATATGGAAAATTTTCTTCAAGAGATTTTTTAATTAAAGTTATATTATTCATCAAATTTTCTTCACTATTTACTCCAACTTTTATGGATAAATCCTTGCTCGTACCAAAATTCTGTAAAACCACTTCGCCAATATTAATGTTGCTTAAAATCTCACGCATTTTTGGTAGATCTGGCTCTTGATCAGTTCTGACTTCCATGCTAATGCCACCTATAAAATCTATACCAAAATTAAATTTACTTATAGCAATAAAAGATATGCTTAAACATACTAAAAATATTGATATTCCATATGTAATTTTTTTAATGCCAATAAAATCTATTTGTGGATTTAATGGAATTAACTTAAGTGGAAATAGCTGCATTGTAAATTTAATAGTAATATATTTATATAAGCGTGTCATTCTAGCCTATGAATTAATACAAATCCAGCAAAATAATCATTAAATTATCTCTTAAACTAAAAAGATGTATTTTTTTAAAAAACAATTTATAGTTGTAGAATTAAAAAAACTTTTATAAATTGTTATTAATGACATGCATTAAATATATATAATGTATTCTTAGTTGCCTATGAATCGTAAACAAATTTGAGTAATTAAGTTATGAAAATCAAGAATAATTTATCAGCAGAAACAATTTTATTATCCAAAAAATTATTTGAGGAAGTAGCTGACTATAGTCAAAATAAAAATTCTGAATCTTTAAATTTAATTAAGGAATTACTAGATCAAGGTGCTGATGCCAATTTTAGTGTATATCCATATTATACCACTTTATCCTATGCTTCTAGCCAGAATCTAGTAGAAATTATTGAAATATTCATTGAAAAGAAAGTAAATATTAATGGAAAATTTTTTGGTATGTGGAAATTCTTTGACAAGGATGTTGGCTTTGCATCTTCATCATTACACGTCGCTGCTGAAAAAAATTTCTACCCTTTAGCAGAATTGCTTGTAAAAAATAATGCGAACCTTAATTGCGATGTTAATAGTAAATTATCTCCCCTCCATATTGCAATCAGCAAACAGTCTGTAGAAATTGTTAAATTGTTAATTGATTACAAAGCTAACTTAACTGAAAAAGATTATTGTCATGAAAAAGATGCACATGAATGGGCACGCGAAGCTAGAAATGAGGATATTGTTAGTTATATAACACAAGTTGCAACTTCTGGAGAAATTATTAATGAAATACCTTCTGATTAGTATAGTATCGTTGAATTAGATGAGAATTCTCCGAAACGTCTTTATTCGCGAATGTTCACGATAATTAAAGGCTTAACCACATTGCTGCCCTTAATTTATCTAACGCTAATTATGGAGAAGCTTTGCTTATCAATAATTAGCGTTTTTAATGAATTTCGCGCCAATTTGAGCCAGCATTAATTGAAACATTTAAAATAATTTCAGAGAAACACTCTTCCATTATTTTTTTAATCAATGGCATAACGCTATCAACTTCTTTGTCAGGTGCTTCAAAAATTAATTCATCGTGAATCTGCAAAATCATTTTTGTTTTTAGATTTTTTTGCTTTAATTCTTGATATAATTTAACCATAGCAATCTTGACAATATCTGATGCTAAACTTTGCATTGGCGCGTTAATTGCGGCACGTTCCCCAAAAGAACGTAAAGCATGATTTTTATTATTGATGGCAGGCACAAAACATTTACGTCCAACTAAGTTTTCAACAAAGTTATTTTCCTTAGCAAATTCAATAGTATCGCTCATATATTTTTGAATGCCAGGGTATTTTTCAAAATATTTTTTGATATAATCGTTTGCTTCTTTTTGTGAAATTCCTAGTTGTTTAGCAAGACCAAATCCGCTAATTCCATATATTATACCAAAATTAATAGCTTTTGCTTTGCGCCTGATCTCTGGCGTAATCTCATCAATCGGTATATCGAAAATTTGACTTGCTGTTTGCGCATGAATATCTTTGTTTTCAATGAATGCTTTTTTGAGTGTTTCGATATTTGCAACATGGCTGAGTATTCGAAGTTCAATTTGCGAATAATCGGCAGATATTAATTTATGCCCCTCATTTGCAATAAAAGCAGCTCTGATTTTTAAACCTTCCTCGGTCCTGATTGGAATATTTTGCACATTTGGATTGATTGAGCTAAGCCTGCCAGTACTTGTAGCACATTGCAAAAATGTTGTATGAATTCTGCTAGTATAATTATCCACCTGCTTTGGCAGTGAATCTGCATAAGTATTTTTAAGCTTAGTTAAATGACGATAATCGAGCAGCAATTGTGCAATTTCATAGCCTTCGGCATTTAGTTTTTCCAGCACGTCAACATTAGTTGAATACGCCTCAGATTTACCTTTAGCCTTGCCGAAAGGTAGCTTCATATTTTCAAATAAAATACAACCTAGTTGCTTAGGCGAGGAAATATTAAATTCTTGTCCTGCTAATGCGTATATTTTTTTCTCTAGTTCAGTAATTTTTATAGCTAATTCGCTTGATAGATTTTTAAGATAATTAGTATTAATTTTCACTCCCACTTTTTCCATATCATGCAGAATATGGCATAGTGGTAAATCCAGAGATTCATATAAATGCAAAGCTTTATTTAGAATCAACTCTTGTATTAATTTATCATAACAATCAGAGTAATATAAAATTAAATGCTCTGGCTTAACAAAATCAACGCCCATAATCAAAAGTACATCTCGAGCTTTATTTCCAGCATTGATGGCGTAATCCATTAACATTAAATCATCACAAGAATTGATTTTAAAATCAATTCTCTGCAACAATTCTTTTAAATTATAAGTAATTTTTTTAATAGCGCGGTTACCCAAGAGTTCGCCAATTATTTGCCAAATCTTAGTATTATCTAAACTGGAATCAGAAAATGAAAATAAATCAACTGTAGTGGTTTTTTCAATATATTCAATTTCATAAATATTTATATTATCTGATATGTTTAATATCGTATTATTTTCATATTTTTTTAACATAACCGACATACGGCCTGTTTTGTGAATATTTTGAATTAGGGAATCTAAGTCCGAACTTTTAGTTACTCGAATTGATGAAACATTATCTTGCTTTACAGGGGCTATAATTGGTGTTTGGTTATTTTCAGTTTTAGCTATTTTAAGCTGAAATAAATTCTCAATTCGTTTATTTAATGATTTAAAACCATTAATATTTAAAAAATCTGTAATTTTTTCAAGAGATGGTGGTTCCCAGCCAAAACTCTCTACATCCTGATTAATATCAACATTATGATCAAGTCCAACTAATTGCCATGAAATTAATGCATCTTCTCTGTGTGTATTTAACAATTGCTGATGACGGACTTTTAGCTGATCAATTGACTCAAACAATGCATCAACGCTACCAAATTGGTTAATTAGTTGCGATGCAGTTTTGGGACCAAATCCAGCTACTCCCGGTATATTATCTGACTTATCTCCAATCAGTGCTTGCACTTCGCGCACTTTATTTGCAGACACGCCAAATTTAGCTATAATATCATCATTAGTTATATATTTAGACTTAGAAGGATCAAACATTGTAACATAATCATCAACTAATTGCATTAAATCTTTGTCAGAAGAAATGATAATCGCTTTACGTTTGGTATTAGATGCTTTGCGAGCTAAGGTTGCAATAATATCATCAGCCTCAAACCCTTGCTTTGATAAACATTTAAAGTTAAGAGCTTCAGCCGCTGCTTGTACTAATTTTAACTGAGTTACTAGATCAGGTGGAGCTGGAGGACGGTGTGCTTTATATTCTTTGTAAATATCATTTCTAAAAGTTTTACCTCCATGATCCAAAACTATTACAGCATGTTTAGGCTTGAAATCACTTAAGATTTTGATCAGCATCGAGCATAAGCCATAAATTGCGCCTACTGGCTCACCGCTTGGCGAAGTTAGTGGAGGTTGAACATGATAGGCTCTGAAAATAAAACCATAACCATCAATTATTAGTAATGGATCTTTATTTTCAAGATTTGTCATAATATCTGCTTGTGTCTGATTAAATTATTTGCATGTAAAAGCTCTTCTTGAGTATTGACTCCTACGACGCGCTGATGCTCTTTAGATTTATAATATGAAACTTTTTCGCCAGCATTATACGCAACTTCAATTATATTTGTTAAATAAAATTCTCGCTCTGGATGATTTGGATCTGGAATCAAACACTTATCAATATATTTAGCAATTATTCCTGGAGCAAACGCCATTATGCCTGAATTACATAAAGTAATTTTTTTCTCTTCATCATTTGCAAATTTTGTTTCTACTATTTTAAGAAAATCACCATTTTTGTCTGTGATAATTCGCCCATATTGATTTGATTGATCATAGTCAAAAGCAAGGGTGGCTATTGCTGACTTTGTTTGATTTAAATGCTGAAATAATTCTTTAATGATCAGTGGGGTAATTAAGGGGTTATCACCATAAATTACGCCAATAATATCTTTATTATTAAATTTATCTTTAGCAACTGATACAGCGTGCGCTGTACCTAATTGATTTTCTTGATTAACTATCTTGCAACGGTCAAGAAATAAATCTAAGTAAGGTTCAAGGTGATTTGAATAAACTAATACTAAATCATCAGTTACTTGATTGCAATTATGAACTACATGCTCAAGCATTGTTGAATCACCAACTTTATGCATCACTTTTGGTAAAGCGGAGTTCATTCGGCTGCCTTTTCCTGCAGCAAGTATTATAATTTGCATATATTAAAATAATATTAGGTGAATAATTTTTGAACAATTTCATCAGAAAATTCATAATTGCCAAAAACTTTCTGCACGTCATCACTTTCTTCTAAAGCATCAACTAGTTTCATCAATTTTACAGCTTTTTCTTCATCATCAATTTTTATGACTGACTGAGGTTTCCACTCAATTTCTGATTCCAAAGGTTCACCATATTTATTTATTAAAAAATCAAGGCAAGTAACATAAGACTCAACATCAGTATAAATAGTATGTCCTTCATCTGAGGATACAACATCATGAGCGCCACTTTCAATTGCATTTTCTAATACTTCATCATCCATGCCAATATTTTTAACATAATCAATTCTTCCAACACGATCAAACATAAAGCTAACACTACCAGTTTCAGCCAATTGCCCACCATATTTAGTAAAAGCACTTCTTACTTCTGCAACAGTCCTATTTTTATTATCAGTTAATGTTTCAACAATAATTGCAATACCACCTGGCACAAAACCCTCATAACGATTTTCTGCATAGTTGTCTAAATCAGATGGATCTGTCGCTTGCGCAAGAGCTCTATCGATTCGCTCTTTTGGTAAATTATGGCTTCTAGCTGTGATAATACTATTACGAAGACGAGGATTTGCTGTTATGTCTACACCACCAATTTTTGCAGCAGTAATGATTTCTCTAACTAATTTAGTAAAAAGTTTTGCTCTTTTTTTGTCTTGAGCACCTTTACGATGTTGAATATTTTTAAACTTTGAATGTCCAGCCATTATATTTATTTTAGCAATTAATTATTTTTTATGCACTAGTTATTCTAAAGAATTTAAAAAAGAAGGCAAGGATAAAAAATCATGTTTAAAAATAACATTAGAAATAGCTATTATGCTGGTTAAAATGCTATTTCTATAATATGATGTTAATTCAATAACTGTAATTTAATATATTGGTAATAAGGTATGCTTGACTATGATGAAACAATTATAGTTTTAAAAGATTATGCTCGAGAACTTAATAACGGATTTATTCAAGCAAAACAGCAAGATTTAAAAAATTACGAAGCTCATTTTGCTTCTAATATTATATTAGTATTACATAAATATAAGACAATCCTTTTACTATTGAATAAAATTCATAAACTTGATTTACTTGATTCAATTGAATCTCATAAAGATAAATATTTGACTGCAATGTTCAACAGTGGTTTTACGCAAAACCAAATTGATCTATACAAAACAAATATTTTGGAAATATCAAATTTTTTAAAAGACAGCATTAAATCAAATGATAATAATTCTAGCAACGAACAAGAATCGAATCCTCTGCGTACTAGGATGTACAAAATTACTAATAATATAAGATTATTAATGGCGCAAAAAAATCATAATATTTTAGCAAATGACTATGTTCAAGCTTTCGCCATTGCTTATAATATAGACTTATTAAACTATGATGATCAAGAAGATTTATTAGAAAGATTGCTATTATTCAAAGAAATATGGAGTATTCAGAGTAACAAAGAGTCAGAAGTTGAATCTGTAAAATATAAGTTTCAACATGAAGTATTTAATTTAATAAATACTGATTTTAAAAACAGCATTGATGTTACTAATCAAATTATTGACTTATTATTAACTAAATATATTACTCTACCAAGCCTCAGTGATCAACAGATTATTAACTTATATAATCATTTGAGAAATTATGAATTTAATTGCAAAAATATTGTTACCTTACTCGATAAAGTTCATGAAGAATCAAGAATAAGATATAGTTATAATAGGCCTAGCGAATCTGAGTATCAATTATTAAATTTATTTCAAAATTTGGATAGTTTGTTATTTCATCAACAAAAATTGGAATTTGGTGTAATTAACGCTTATTTTTTAGACAAAAAAAACTTCTTAAAACATCTAATTATACTATTATCAGAGCAAGTTGATAATATTCGTGCATTTTCATTAGCCAAAGATAAAGTTTTATTATCAATAATCCAAATAATTAATTCATCTTTTCCTAGTGCAGAATCTACTTATAATTCAGATAAAGAAGCGCTTAATAAACTTACACAAACCTTATCTTCATTTTTAGAAACCACTATTCAGAAAAAATATTCTAATTTAGATAAATATACATTTGTAACATTAGTGGAAAAATATCAAAATTTATTTATTCAAATTGATTATTTATTAAAAAATAATGATTCTTCAAAATTGTTTTTAAAAGAAGGATTAATTAAAATAATTACTAAAGAATTTCATTTACCTAACTTATCCAATTCAGTAGAAAAAATCAGATTAGTTGTCTTAGAAAAAATAAAAATTAGAGAAGATTTAATAATTTTAGATTTAGAAGAAATATTTACTAAGCCAGAAATTACCAATAGTGTTAAAGATTTAGATTTTAAGCAAATTAGTATGAATGCTGAAATCAAAACTTCAACTGAGTATATACAGGCAGTGCTTAAAAAAATAATTACTGAATGTAGTGCATTACAACTAAATGTTTTATACAAGCTATCAATTGAATCTACAAGTATTACTCATTTACAATCTTTTATTAAACAAGAAATAAAATTAGAAATTAAGAGGCGTTCCTCCTTTGTTAAAATGATAATTGCAATTTTAACAGGACAAAAAAAAGAATATGATCAACTAAAGAATTTTTCTAAAAAATTACACTATTAGCAATAATAGTAACTATTTTGGATACAACTGTTTCAATTACGATATACATTGTACAAAACATAACCAAAATTTGCGCAGGGGTCAGCACAAAGAAAACTTGAAAATTAGGCATTAACCTAGCTAGCATTCCACTTCCAGTCATAATTGCAAGACCAACAATTAAAAAAGGTGATACCATTTTAAAAGCTAGAATAAAACTATCGTTAATAACATGCACCACAAATTTACTCAAATCAGCAAATTCAACAAGTTCTCCGGGTGGAAATTTAACATAACTATCAGCAATTGCCTTAATATAAAGGTGATGAGTGTTAGAAGCGAAAATTAATACGATAGTTAGCAATAAAATTAAATTAGAAAAAAGTGTTACTTGCGTTTTCTGCAAAGGATCAAAAAATGCCGCAGACCCTAATCCTGATTGCATGGAGATGATTTGACCAATGTAATAAGCAGTTTGATAATATATGTTTGCTGCAAAACTTATGATAAAACCTATTAATAGTTCAATGGCAATATACCCAGTCAGTATCGCAAAATTATCAGAATATTTTGGCAAATAGGGAATTAAAATTGGCATCATAATGAATGAGGAAGTTAATGCAAGCGCAAGCTTTCCACGCATAAAAATATAAGGAGAACCTATTGCTGGAAATCTAGAGAATGCTACCCCCAATCTTGCGAACACCAACATAAATTGAAAAATAAACTCAATCGTTACTCTTTCATCCATATTTTATTTTTGAAATTTTAATTTCAATTATGATACTCAAATATATTAGAATATGCAGTAATTTTATTGACGAATTTATAAAATAGTACTATTTTTTGTCAAACAGCATCTCTAATTAATATCTGAATTAAATTTCAAAACATAATGCACGATAATTTTACAGCTTATTTACCTAATTTTTTATTTATTTTGAAAGGGATAGGCGTTACTCTTCAATATAGTACCATATCAGTGTTTTTTGGGCTTATAATAGGCTCATTTTTAGCAATATGTAAAATTCTTGAGATAAAGCTGATTAAATTTTTTGCTCATGCTTACACTTCTATATTCAGAGGCACTCCCCTTTTAATTCAATTAACAATAATTTATTTTGGACTTCCAGGATTAATTGACATCAAGCTTGATGTATTTGCAGCTGGAGTAATTGCTTTTTCACTCAATTCTGGCGCATATATTTCAGAAATTATAAGAGCAGGTATTTCTTCTGTAGATAAAGGGCAAATCGAGGCGGCAAAAGCTCTAGGTATTTCACCAATATTAAGAATGAAAGATATAATTTTACCACAAGCTTTTAGATTCATTCTACCAGCTCTAATCAATGAGTTAATTAATCTAATTAAAGAATCTGCAATAATTTCAGTTATTGGTGGCATGGATTTAATGCGCAGAGCACAAGTTGTTTCGGCTGAAACTTTTGAATTTTTTACGCCAATGCTGATTGCGGCAGCTGCTTATTATATTTTAGTGTTATTCATCAGCACACTTGGTATGATTTTCGAAAAAAGGTTATCGCTATGATAAAACTTGAAAAAGTTAGCAAAACATTTGGCAATAATATCGCACTCAAAGATATCGACTTAACATTCGATAAAAAAGAGACAACTGTGATTATTGGTTCCTCGGGTAGTGGTAAATCAACACTGCTTCGGTGCATCAATAATTTAGAGAACCCCACAAGTGGCTCTGTCTTCATCGATGGAACTAAATTAACGCGCAGTAATCGTGGAATGTTATGCTTTAAAATAGGTATGGTATTTCAACAGTTTAACCTTTTCCCTCACATGAATGTGCTTGATAATTTAATTTATAGCCCTATTAATGTGCTTAATAAAAATAAACAAGATATGCAAGAAAAGGCTGAAAATTTATTGGCACAATTTAGTATTCTAGAAAAGCAAAATGAATACCCGTCTAAGCTCTCAGGTGGTCAAAAACAACGAGTTGCAATTTGCCGTGCTTTAATGATGGATCCAGATACTATGCTATTTGATGAGCCAACTTCTGCTCTTGATCCTGAAGTTATTAAAGATATTATCGAAATCATAAATAGTTTAAAGCAAAATATGAGAATGATTGTCATCACGCATCATATTAAATTAGCTAAAATGATTGCTGATCGTATTATCTATATGGATCAGGGGTTAGTGCTTGCTGATCAAGACGCAAAAGAGTTTTTTGATAAACCTTCATCTCACCGAGCTAGAATTTTTCTTAATAATGTTGGCGATTTAATGTAAGTAACCC
>RXKF01000016.1 GCA_003963235.1 Rickettsiales bacterium | reverse complement strand
ATGAGATTTGATAAAATGGATCATTCCTTCCTTAGTTTCATTGCTCTTGCTATCGCCAAATTATTTAAATTATTTTGTTATCAGTGCCATATATTTTTATCACTTTGAGGCGTTTCTCAAGACCATGCTTTAAACGCCCATCTCCTGCTACAAATGTTCCCCCGCATTCCTTGCATCTATATCTTTGAGCTCCTAATTTATTTTTGTCATTCTTTGTTAGATTAACACTTCCACATCCTTTGCAATTATCCATTTCTTAGCCTTTTCTATATTTTATTACCTCTACCTTTCTATGTCAACTGTTATTTAGCAATGCCAGTTAATTTAAATATTTTTTTATATTTTGAATTGCTAAACAATATAATTTACTATATTATTTCACATATAATAAATTAACTCAGGGTTACTTGTGAATATTGATATTGCGATTATAGTTGTTTTTTTGGCGATTAACTTAGCTGTAGGCATATATTATGGGCGCGGCGTTAAAACAATGCAAGACTACGCGCTTGGCGGACGTAATTTCAGCACAGGTGCATTAGTAGCTACAATTGTCTCAACATGGATTGGTGGTGATTATCTTTTTATAACTTTATCAGAAGTTTATAAAACAGGGTTACATTATGCATTTGGTTGTCTTGGCATGGCTGCTTGCTTGTTGCTTAATGCATTTATATTTGCTCCAAAAATGGGAAAGTATTTAGGCAGCTTATCTGTAGCCGAAGCTATGGGTAATATATATGGAAAACATATAAGAATAATTACAGCAATTGCTGCAGCTATAGCTACTTCTGGTTTTATTGCAGTGCAATTCAAAATATTTGGTTTTGTATTAAATCAATTTACAGGTCTTGAAGGAAATTACCCCATATTTTTTGCAGCAGCTATTGTTGTTGCATATTCTGCATTTGGAGGAATTAGATCAGTTACTTTTACAGACGTAATACAATTTTTTACATTTGGTGTTTTGCTGCCACTACTGGGAGTTTCAATTTGGTATAGTTGTATAAATAATCCTGATTTTACAATATTTAAAGCACTAGATAATCCCATCTTCAATTTTAAAACTCATTTTAATTTCAATGAGCCAAAATTTTGGTCAATGATTTCATTATTTATTTTATTTTCAATTCCAGACTTGAGTCCACCAATTTTTCAAAGATTCTCAATTGGTAAAAATGTTGAACAAGTAAGAAAAGCATTTGCTTATTCTGCTCTTTTAATTGCGCTAATTTTAATCAGTATGTCTTGGATTAGTTTCTTGCTGTTAAATGTATCTCAAGAGTTAGATCCAACACAATTGGTACCATATATCATGGAAAATTATTCTGGCAATGGTTTAAGAGTCTTTATTTTAGTTGGCATTATTTCAATGTGCATGTCCAGCGCTGATTCGAATATAAATTCTGCTTCAGTAATTTTAACTCATGATTTTTGTAATGTTTTAAATATAAAACTAGTTGATGAATTATTTTTATCAAAATTTATTTCCATATTATTAGGTATTGGTGCATTGTATTTAGCCACTCTTGATTATGACTTACTACCACTAGTTTTTCTAACTCAAAATTTCTATATTCCAATTATTGATGTACCATTAATTTTAGCTATTTTAGGCTTTAAAAGCTCAGTGAGAGCAGTTTTAATAGGCATGGTTGCAAGTTTAATCAGTGTATTTTTCTGGCGATTCTACTTTATGGAAAACACTGGCGTTGATAGTATTTTACCAGCTACTTTTGTTAATTTAATATTTTTCTTAGGCAGTCATTATATCTTACAAGAAGAAGGCGGATGGGAAAAAAAGAAATTGGTGCAAAAAATAAATACCAATAAAGTGACTGAATTTAACCTACTGAAAAATTTTAATATTTCATTGTTTTTGAAAAAAAATATTCCTGTTAATCCACAATTATTTGTAGCATTTGGCATATTTTGTATAATTTCAACAATTTGCTCAATGTACTCAATTTCAATTAGCGGTTTAAGTATAACGAAAAAAAACTCACTTATACATCTTTATGAGTATATTTTAGCCATTGCAGTTTGTTTTATGCTATATCCAATGTGGCCTGAAAAAATTAAATCAAATCAAATATTGACAAGTGTTATATGGAATATTTCATTATTATATATTTTAGTATTTAGTTCTACATTTTTTACATTACTTAGTAATGTTAGTCATTCTCAATTTGTAATTTTTGTTTTAAATATAATAGTTTTGGCAGTGCTTACTAAATGGAAATTAGCTTTAGCAATGATTACTATGGGCATAATGCTTGCAATTTATTACTTTAATTTTTTCACTGATATTAATAACCTCACCTTAAATTTTAATTCAACTTGGATGTTATTTTACAGTACTTTACTTAGTGCAACAGCAATCATCATGTTCCTAAAACCAAAACAAGAGCAAATGGAGGAAGTGGAAGCAAAAGTTGATGGTCTTGAGGGAGAAGTTGGCTCTTTAAACGAAACAATAACTGATTTGAATGATGCGGTAACGCATTATAGTGAGCGGGTGCAGGATCAGTTATTAGAAATTGAACGGCTTGGAGCAACTGCGCAAAAGATATTAAATAACGTCAATCATGAGCTGCGTCTTCCTGTTGGCAATGTAATGAATTTTGCTGAAATGCTCTCAGAGGGCTTAGAAAAATATAGCAAGGAGCAACTAAAAGAGCTGTCAGATGAGGTGTTTAAGAACTCAAACAGGCTATCGACTATGATACTAAATATGTTGGATTTAGCAATGCTTGATGTTAAAAAAATAGATCTCAACAAGAAAAATATTAATTTAAGTGAGCTAGTTGAGGATAGAGTCGATAATTGCCGCAAAATATATTTAGAGCAAAAGCTAATAAATTTTGAGATGGACATAGCGCCTGATACACCAGTTTTTGTTGATCCAAATTATATAAGACAAACGATTGACAATTTAGTGATTAATGCCATTAATTATAGCAATGGTGGCACAATCAAGATCAGCGTTCAGCCAAAGCCCCAAAATATGGTGGAGATTATCATACAAGATCAAGGAATAGGTATCCCAAAAAATGAGATTTACGATATTTTTACTCCATTTAAAATGGGAACTAAGACTGAGTCAAAAGCAGAAGGGCGTGGCGTAGGACTTGCATTATGTAAGAGTGCGATTGAAGCTCATGGCGGTACTATTGTTGTTGAGAGCGATGGACAATGTGGTGCACTTTTCCGCATTATTTTGAGTATGAGAGAGTAGAATTTATATCGATATTATAAATTCTATTAATATTTATTTTTTGTAAAAAAGATTCGTCGTGGGAAATGATTATTAATGCACCAGGAAAATTTTTTAAGACATTGATTATGTGCTCATGAGTTTCCATATCAAGATTATTTGTTATTTCATCAAGGATTAAAAGCTTTGGAGTTTTAGCAGCAATTAAAGCAAGCGATAAACGAGCACACTCTCCTCCTGATAAATTCTCTATCAAAATATTTACTTCCTGATTAGTGTTGAATAAAAAATCGTGTAAATGATGTCTAATGTGATGAATTGACCAAGTAGGGGCAGTTTCAATCATAGCTTCAAAAACCGTTTTACATTTTTTTAAATTATTATAATTTTGATCAAGATAACCAATATCATCTAATGCAGGAACATACCAATCTCCAGATTTAAATATCTTTGGATCGTTCAATATTGCTTTCAAAAATGTCGATTTACCGCTGCCATTTTGACCAGTAATTGCTATGCGCTCATTTGAATTTAAAGTGAAATAAATATCTTTTAGTAAAAAATTTTGCATAGAATAACCAATTTTACCAAAACTAATTGTCAGAATATTATGATCACCCACATCTTTGGCATTAATTGAAAATTTTGGTATAATTATTTTGGGTAGATTTATTTCATTTAATTGCTCAACAAGGCTCTGTTTTGCATTAGTAATTGCTTGTTTTTTTCGCCCTGAAGTAACTTGCGCTCTTGAAGCTTTTGCATTACTAACTACAGTGGGCCACTTTTTGTGCTTAATATTTTTAGCGCCATTCTCCCTGCTTTTGCTTGCGCGTTGCTGTTCTTTCATTAATTGTTGATGAGTATTTTCTTTTTGCTTTTTCAAATGATCCAACTGTAATTTTAGAGTGGAATATTTGGTATTTAATGCTGAAATATAATCATTATAAAAACCTGAAAACACATTGATTTTTTCATTGTCAATGTGCCATATAATATTAGTGATATTCTGTAATAATTCTTTATCATGAGAAACAATTATTAATGTACCACAAAAGTTATTTAATTTTTGTAGTAGAGCTTTTCTATTAAATGTATCTAAATGATTTGTCGGCTCATCCAGTAATAATATATCTGGACTTGATTCAAACGCATTATTTAGAGCATTCATAAGTTGCTCTCCTCCGCTTGTATTATTACCTTCAATAATTTGTGGAACAAATTCAACAGCGATTTGATTTGAAATAAATTGTTTAAACAAAATTTTTAGTAGAGAAGATTTACCACTACCGTTTCGACCAATTATACCAATTTTGTTACCAAAATGAATTTGGTCAGTAAAATTTTCAAAACAAGTTTTATTAGAAAACGATAAAGAAAGATCTTTAACAAGGATTGGTTTATGCATAATGAATCTCTTAAAAAATATGATAATTAAAAGCACATAATTGTACTGTTAATAACTAGACAAATTTTAAGAAATATAATTCATTTTACTGATTTTTTTATTAATATGTTAAATATAACAATCTTTGGTAATTAAATCAAGATTATTTTTGTACTTGCCTTTTAACCACTGATCTATTATTAATTCTAAATATCACAATAAAGAAGCCTAAGTTAATGAAAAAACATTCTTTAAAAACAACTTTATCTTTAGCATTAGGTTCGGGACTTGAATATTACGATTTCGTGATTTATGGATTAATGATTAAATATACTGGCGCTATATTTTTTTCAAGTGCTGACAAATATAGTGGTGTTATGCAAGTCTTTGTCACATTTGCTATAGGCTATATCATGAGGCCAGTAGGTGGATTTATCTTTGGAATTGTTGCTGATATGTATGGCAGAAGTAAAGTAATTATAGTATCCATGCTTGTAATGACTATATCTACTTTTTCGATAGGCATGCTACCAACTTACGAACAGGTTGGCATTCTTGCCCCCATTTTATTGATAATATGTCGATTATTTCAAGGTATTTCATTTGGTGCAGAGCTGCCTGGAGCAATTACTATCATTGCTGAGTCAACAAAAAACAAACTTGGAAAAATGTGTAGTTTAGTTTTGTCTGGTACTACTATAGGATCCTTACTGGCTATGGCTACAATTACAGTTATTAGCAATAAATTTAATACTCAAGAAATGCATGATTATATGTGGAGAATACCTTTCCTGATTGGAGGTGTATTAGCTGTAATTGCTTATTTTATTAGGAGAAACATTGCTGAAACTTCGGAATATTTAGAGCTTCAAAATACTGAAAAATCACTAAAATCAATTATTAATTTACTACGAATAAATATTGTCAGTATATTAATTGGTATTGGAATTACATTTTTTATGGCGACCTTAATTATAACTAATTTATATTTTCCAGTATATATAAGTCGCAATTTTTCCTATGAAATGTCGGAAATCTTCTTTGCTATGACCAATAGCATGATAGCCTCCATCATCTTTATGATATCTTTTGGTTGGGTGTCTGACTATGTGTCAAAACTTAAACAACTTTTATTTGCAATAATTGGATTTAGTATTTCTTTAGTTCCTTTATACTACCTTCTAAAACAAGGAACATTTTCATCTTTGCAATTATTTTTTATTATATATCAATTCTGGATAGCAGTATTTACATCTAGCTGTATGCCGATAATTTCTAAATTATTACCTACATCAATTCGTTATACTGGAACTGCATTGATTTATAATATTGCATTTTCTTTAGCGAGTTTCCTACCACCAATATATGAATATTTGTTTGCTGCAGGAAATCCCGCATATCTTGGTTGCTTCTTTATCTTTGCCGCAATTATAGCAATGATATCTTTAAAGGAGCGTTCACGTTTTGTTATGAATGATTAATTGCTAATTTAATTAGTTTTTTCTTCGCCTCTGTTCGTGTCATTACTGATTTTAACGCTTCATCATATTTTCTTTTTTGCAGCCAAAATATAAGACACGCATACCATGGATATTGATTCATATCACCTCCTCCCAAATTTCTTAAAAATAAAGTGGTCAAGGGATACTGTGCCAGGACCATAAAATAAGATTACAGCAAGGAGCATTGCCCAATAACGATGGTCTATGAGATCAAGGTAAGTAAATTGGATGACCGCAGTCATGGCTAGCATCGGCAATGTTGCAAAACGCGCACCTAAACCAAGCACAAGTAAAACAGGGCAAGTAAGTTCAAAAGCCGTTGCAAAATAAGCGGCAATTTCTGGGGGTATAACAGGAACTTTATATTCTTCTTTAAATAAAAATACAGTTGACTTCCAGCTGGATATTTTTGTGAGTCCTGAATACCAAAAAATTTTCGCCATCCAAAGTCGCATAAAGATCATAAGCATCGGTAATGCTATTTTCTCAAACACTCTCAAAACTGAGAGGTAGGTTTGAACAATTCTGGAAATAAGTGGCTTTCGCAAACAAGCCTCGACCATATTAGTGAGCATTATTGCCTCCCTTATCAATAAGTTTCTCCACTAGCTCTGCTTGCAAAATGAAAGCAATTGCTGAGCTTAATTCAAAGTTTTTATTAAATTTTTGTGCATACTCAGAGCTTTCTAGGAGCGTTCCATTTTCTGAGAGCTTCTTTATAAAATGCCAGTGATCATTGGTGATCCAGTAAGTATTTATTTCATCACCCGTGCGGTTAATAACGCCATATGAATCTTCTCGTTTAAGTGTCATAGTCTTTGCAGATGTATCTTGAACAATTTCATGAACATCAAATAGTGGGTATTGAGATTGAAACATATAAACAGAAGGACGGAAATGAAAATTGATATGATCTATTTTGTCTTCAGGAATATTCATTAAATCTGAGGGGATAATAGAGCTAGAATCTTTAGCTATATAGGCCAAATGCTTAAGCCATTCATAATGTGCGTAATCTCGCAGATAGGGTATCTGGGATAGCTCTTTTAACGTAGCTAAGAAATTAGCAAAACCTTCGCCAAAATCATCCAAACACCCTGTTTTTGGTAGATTTTTATCTATTTTAGAGTAGGTGTAGGCAACACTATTTGCGCATGCATCACCAAGTAATTTCCATACACCTGAATAAGTTATTCTGAGGGCATTTGTCATATTTTCAACAATAGTCTGACGATAAAGATCAAAACGTTCTTGTGGAAAATTCGAGCTTATGAAGCTTAAATCATTAGTTTGATTAAAAATATTACGACGGAAGAGTTGTTGTAATTCATGCATTGACAACCCCAGCATTCGATGCATGAGATAATAGATATGGCTCGCATTTTGAAGCTTCGGCAACTAAAGCATCAAGAGAAGGAATGTCAGCATCCCACTCAAGTAATGTTGGTATTGGTCCAAATTTTTCAATCGCGTAGTTATACAGATTCCATACTTTATCACAAACATTGGCATTATGAGTATCAACACGTAAAATTTGATTATCAGGCAATTCTTTAACAGAATGGCCTGCGATATGAATTTCTCTCACTAAATTTTCTGGAATAGAATCAATATATTTTTTTGCATTCCAAGCGTGATTCCAAGCCGACACATACACATTGTTCACATCAAGCAAAATCTTAGCTCCAGTAGATTTGCAGAGATCAACTAAAAATTCAGATTCAGATTGCTTAGATGACTTATACTCAATATAAGAAGAGGGATTTTCAATAAGAATTTCCTGTTTCAATGCATCCTGAGCAATCAAAATATTTCGTTTTAAAATATTAAAGCTCTCTTTCGTGTAAGGTACAGGAAGCAAATCAGGCATGTATATGCCGTCTACATATCCCCATGAAAGATGTTCAGAAACAAACTTAGGATTTACACGTTTTATAAGATTCGATAGAAGCTCTAAATGATTAGTGGAAAGCCCTTCAGCTGAACCAAGGGATAATCCAACACCATGCAAGCTTAATGGATATTTCTCTGAAATTTTTGCAATAAACTTGGGAATATTTCCGCCACGCGCCAAAAAATTTTCACTGTGAACTTCGAACCAGCCAATAGGAGGATGCTCCTCAAGAACTTGCTTGTAATGAGGCGCCTTGAGTCCTATACCTATGAACGGGTTCAAGCCATATTTGTGAATCACTGCATTATTTAGTAATTTCGATCTTATCTATGATATCTTGTTCAACTTCGCTGACATCGCCAGCATTAATTTTATCACATTGACCCTTTGGAACCATAATCCATGATTCAGCATCACCAGCTTTATTTTGTCCAGCACAAGAGTGAGATGCACCTTTGCAATCCGCTTTATGCTCTTTAATTAATCCCTTTCCGTCTTTAACAACTTTGCACTTTTCCATATCGCTTTCGGCAAATGCCACTCCTGCTGTTAGAGTTACAGCTGCTGCAACTGCCGTAAAAATTCCGCTTTTTTTCATTATAATACTCCTTGATCAAGTTAATTAGTTATCAAAACGAATCAGTATATATGGATTCGCTAATTATTTAGTGTATTTGATAAGTTCTTAATAAACGCTTAACACAAAACACAAAATCACAATATATTAAGCTGAATTAATAAAAATGTGGTCAATTTGCAACCTCACAGTCAAATATTCTAAATGTGGTGGTAACTAGAGCTAAAGAAAATTTATACGTTATTGACAACAGAGAGCCGTGGAAAGATTCAGGGGCTTTTAGTGAATTGTATATATAGAATAAAAACTTAAATTAGCTATTTGTAGAATAGCAACTAAGTTATTAATAAAATCCTGTTCCATATCTAGTAATATCAAAAAAGTTATTTTTAATGAAAATTTTTATATATAATTAATTTTTATTGTAAATATTAAAAGGTAAAAAATGGCTAAAAATGATGAAACGGATGGTATAGATCGTAAAGGCATGCGAGATGAGACTATTAAGACTATGATAGTAATGTTAAAGACAGCTGGTGCAATTGAATCAAAAGAACCGAGTTCTAAATTATTAAAAAATCAGGTTAAAGAAATTGTGGCAACTTACGAGAATGGTTTTAAAAATGACTCATCTGAAAAGCAAAAAGAGAATTTATATAATCTAATAAAAAAAGAATTAACTAATACAAATATAATGGTTGATAAAATTAATGATGGTAGTAATCAACCTATCAAAAATATTGTTGATCAAGCAAGTTTAGCTTTTCAAAAAAGTCGCGAGTTCGATTTTGCTGGGGCAGATAATCATCTTGAAAAAATAGTTAATATAATTGACACTCATCAAATATCTAAAAGTCAAAATAAAGAAATAGAATCTACATCAGTTAAAAAAAATATTAGAAATCAATTAGGTTCTGCAATTAGTAAAATTGAAAAAATAAGAGATGATATAGTAAAAGATTTAAAAGATAATAAAAAATTATTAAAAGTATTTAATGATACCATTTCACCGATTTTGAGTGAAATGTATAAATTTCAGGACAAAATTAACGAGCAGAAAGAAAATCTTGTTAAAGAGAAAGATAAAACTATTACTTCCGTGCGTGAACCCGTTAATCCTATAGCAGCAAAGGCAAAACAAACTAAAAAATATATCTCTGAATTTTCTAACAACACTATGAATAAACTAGAAAAATTGGTGGAAGAAAAAATTAACAAGGATAGTGAAAAGATTGAAGATATGGGAAAAAAATTGATTTCTAACATTCATAAATTATCTTCTCAGTTGTTAAAGTTCAAAGAAAGTCTAAGTAAAGAATTTACAAAAAAAGAAACGTCATTCAATAATTTAAAAGATAAGATTGAAGAAAATTTACTTAAGCTTGAAACGAACTTAGATAATTTCAAAAAGAAGACCATTCCTCCTGCAATAGAGAAACTACAAGACATAAGTGGTACGATAATTGATAAGATATATAATAAGATGCCTGACACTTTAACGGATGCGCATTTTAATGTCGAGCAAGTTGTAAGAGATAAAAAGGTAATGATTACTCTTAAAAATAAGATTACTGGTAATTCTGTTGCAATTGGCCTTGACAAGATTCTTAAAATTGTTAGCAATGCCAATAAAACAAAGAAACAAAATAATAACGATATCAATTCTAGTCAAGATAAAAAGTCTAACTCAGTTAGAAGTTTTCCCTAATACATTAAATAATTAAAAATCCCCACTTATCTATCTTGAATTTATACAAGTGGGGTCAATATTTTTAAAAGTTACTGAGCTTTTTCTTCTGCTGCTTTTTTGATTTTTTCTTGATCGGCGTTATGTTTTAATTCATCAATTGTAATTAAACTTTTACGATTTAAAGGCAATTTTTTCTTATATTGCTGCTCTTTTTTTAAGTAATTTTGACTACCTTGTGATAGTTTTTTATAAAGTTCTTTTTTCTCTTTATTTAATCGGGCAGTTTCTTTACGAAAAGCAACGATCTCTTCTCTAATTTCTACAGGAACTGTTGCTAAATAATCTTTATATTCATCAATTACCTTTTGAAATTGGGCCGGATCACGAAGCTTAGCTTTTGGGGCTTCATCGTGTTTTTTATCCTCGTCAGCATGTATATTATTAATGCTAAAGCATGCAGTTATTATTAAAGTTAAAAATAATGCAAAGTTTTTTATTTTATCCATTGTAATTTTCCCAAATTTATTTATTGAAATGTTAGCAATTAATTGATATACCAACTAGATTAAAAATTCAATTAAAATAATAATGAGTAATCCATTTTACCAACCAAAAGTTATCTATCAACTTAGTTTTTATACATATTTTAAAGATATTGAAAATTTTGAAGAGTTTTTTGCTGATAAGGAATATGTACTAGGTATTTCTACCCATGAAGTGGATTCAGACACAATTGAAAGTCAAAATCATGACAGGTGGGTAATTGAAGTTTTATTAAGTTCAAAACCAGACGCTGCATCATTGACCAAAGAATTAAAAGAATATTCAGATATTAACAAACTTTATTTTAATGGCGAGATTATAGTTCAAGAAATTGAAGATAAGGATTGGGTAAAAGAATATCACGAGCAATTAAAGCCTATAATTATTGATAATTTTTATATTACATCGAAATCTATAATAGAGCAATGTCCACCTGATCTTATTCCAATTTATATTGAAGCTTCAAGAGCATTTGGTACTGGTGATCACTCCACAACTTCACTATGTATTAAGGCTATGAACTTAATCAAAAATGAGAATATAAATAATATTTTTGATATTGGAACTGGTAGTGGTATTTTAAGTTTTGCCGCTGAAAAAATTTGGCCATCTGCACAAATTTTAGCCTGTGATATTGAAGAAGTTTCGATAGAAATTGCTAAAAATAATTTAATTTATAATAATTCAGCGGTCAATTTTTATCAAAACAGCGAGTATGATTTAAAAATTCCTGAATCAACAAAAAAATCTTTTGATTTAATTATTAGTAATATATTGGCCCCTGTTTTAATTTCCTTGAGCCATACTAGTAAAACTCTTATTAATAATGGTGGATATATAATATTATCAGGATTTCTTGAATATCAGACCGATGAAATAATTAGAACATATTCTTTGCATGGTTATCAGTTGATAAGTGATTTAGAAGAAAATAGATGGAAAACTTTAACATTTAAATTAAATAATAATGAAAAAGTTTACTAAACATTGATTAACCAATATTATTGACTTTTTTTTAAATATCTATATAATTACCTCATAACTAATTATTTTAAAATGAAGGTAAAAATAATGTTGAAGTCTGAAACTAATTTTCTGGACGAAATTGTAAAATTTTTCTGGCCAATAAAATGGCATGAGAACAAAAAGTTCATTCCAATGGCTTTAATGATGGCGTGCATATTGTTTAATTACGCAACATTAAGATCAGTTAAAGATGGGTTGGTAGTAACTAATATTGGACCTGAGGCAATAAGTTTTCTTAAAACATATGTAGTGTTGCCGTCAGCTATGATTTTCATGATTATTTATGCAAAATTATGTAACTTAATGTCACCACAAAAAGTATTTTATACATTAACAAGCTTTTTTGTTGCATATTTTGCTTTATTCACATTTGTGTTATATCCTAATCCTGAATTTTTCCATGCATCAAAAGATACTATTGAGGCATTTGCTAATCAATATCCTGTATTACAATGGTTTATAAGAATTATAGGTAATTGGAGTTATGCAACTTTTTATATGATGTCTGAGCTTTGGGGCAGCGTAATGGTTACATTACTATTCTGGCAGTTTGCAAATCAAATTACTAAAACAGATGAAGCAAAACGCTTTTATTCAATGTTTGGCTTGATTGGCAATATTGGTTTGCTATTAGTGTCAGTTGCATTTTCTATTTTTTTGAATAAAGAAATGCAAATTGTTCCTGAAAATGTAAAATTAATTCCAATTTTATGTTTAGTAATTTTTAATGGAGCACTAATTTTATTCTTATATAGATGGGTTAATTTAAATGTTTTGACTGATCCTAATTTATATAACCCAAATGAAATTGGTACTAAGAAAAAAAGTAAAGTTAAATTATCATTAGGCGATAGCTTCAAGATGATAATGACATCGAAATATCTTGGTTTGATTGCTCTTTTAGTATTTTCATATGGAGTATCAATCAATTTGGTTGAAGGAGTGTGGAAAGCTAAAGTTAATCAACTATATCCAACCGTTGAAGAATATACAGCTTTCATGGGTGATTTTCAAGCGTATCAAGGTGCTGCAGCTATCTTTTTTATGCTGGTCGGTAGCAATATTTTACGAAGAGTAACTTGGTTTACTGCTGCAATGTTTACTCCAGTAATGATTTTGATAACTGGTGTTGCATTCTTTTCGTTCATTATATTTGACAGTGGCTTTGGTCTACAATTGGCTGCATTCTTTGGTACTGGTCCGTTAGTTATCGTTGTAATGATTGGTACAGCTCAAAATGTACTTAGTAAAGCAGTGAAATATTCATTATTTGATTCAACTAAGGAAATGGCTTATATTCCTTTAGATGATGAGATGAAAACTAAAGGTAAAGCAGCGGTTGATGTTATTGGTGGTAGATTTGGTAAGTCAGGTGGTGGGATTATCCAATCAACATTCTTTATGTTATTTCCAGTTTTTTCATTTGCAGATGCAACGCCATATTTTGGAGCAATTTTCTTTGTTGTTGTAATCTTATGGATATTTGCAGTTAAAGCTCTTGGTACTGAATATCACAATAAATTAATTGAGAACGAATCTACAAAAAACAGCTAATTCTCACACTTAATATTTACTAATATCTAAAATAAAAAAAGATTGTCTTTCAAAGGACAATCTTTTTTTTGTTTACTGTTCACTCTTTTTGAATTTTTATAAATGATTAACTCTGATTCTTCAATGATGCAAATGCCATTAAAGCGCGATCACGTGATTCTTTTAAATTAACAATAGGTTTTGGATAGTCTATTCCTAGAGTTATTCCAGCCTGACTAAGTATATGTTCTGGTGCTTCCCATGGGTTGAATAAATATTTATCAGGAATAGTTCGTAGTTCAGGAACAAATTTTCTGGTATAGCTTCCTTCTGGATCAAATTTTTGACCTTGAGTTACTGGATTAAAAATACGAAAATATGGTGCCGCATCTGCGCCACAACCAGCGATCCATTGCCAACTGGCAGCGTTATTCGCAAGATCAGCGTCAACCAAGCAATCCCAAAACCACTTCTCTCCGTATCTCCAGTGCAAAAGTAAATTTTTTACCAAGAAAGAGCCAACAATCATTCGCACACGATTATGCATATATCCAGTTTTCCACAACTGTCTCATACCAGCATCAACAATAGGTATACCAGTTTTTCCTTTTTGCCATAGTATTAGTATTCTCTCATCTTCAAGCCACGGAAAAATATCGAACTTGCTGTTTAAATTCTGTGTTGGTAAATGTGGGAAATGATATAATAAGTAATAGGAGAATTCTCGCCATCCCAATTCACTGCGAAAATGATCTATATCTTGTATATATCCTTTGTTTTCTTCAGAGATAACTTTATGCCAGATGTAATTTGTAGAGATCTCGCCAAAATGTAAGTAAGGTGATAGACAAGAAACATTGTTCTTAGAAGGAAAATTCCTACCTTCTTTATAATCTTTTAGACTAGACTCTAAAAAATCATCAAATCTTTTATAGGCTGCATCTTCACCAATGTGCCAGTATTTTTCAAATTTCTTGTTCCACTCTATTTCAGGTAATAGTTTAAGATCTCTAATATTGGTAGAATTTTGACTTTTAACGTACGATATTCTTTCTGGTTTTGGCAATGGAGGACGAGGATGAGCGCGACCTAAACAACCATTTTTATAGAAAGGCGTAAATACTTTATATGGTGTGCCATCATTTTTTAAAATATCCCACGGTTCCCATAATAGCGATGCATTATAGCTTTTAACTTTTATCCCCTGATCTTCAAAAATCTTTTTTATTTTTTTATCACGATCTATTTGCCATGGTTCATAGTACCTGTTCCAGTAAATATTATCTATTTTATGAAAATTTACTAATTCATTCAGAATTGTAATAGGATTACCTTTTCTAACAAGTAAATTATTTTCAAGTTTTTGATTCAAAGCAATAAGGGAATGATGTAACCATACTTTACTAGCGCTTCCCATTTCCCATTCACCATGATTTGTGTCATCCAAAATATATATTGGTAGAACTACACCTTCCTTAGCGGCATTGTATAAAGCAGGATTATCCTGAATTCTTAAATCGTAGCGAAACCAACAAATAAATTTTTTCATATCTCCCATTAAAAAAATGTTCTAATTTAGGTTCTGTGAAGGAAATTTAAAGATATAAAAAAATGTGGTAGTGTATTGATGTTGAAACAAATACAACTACCATATGAATTATTACATTAAATGCCATGAATGGGAAGAAAATTTTACAAAGCTAAGAATGATTAAAAAAATACATAGCAAAAATGAACTAGTCTTACGACAGTTTATGGAAGGGGTTTGGTATATAGGGCGTAGTGGTTGTCAATGGAGGTTATTACCAGAATATTATGGGAATTGGCGAGGTAAGTTATCAATTTCCCAAAAACCTTGCTCATCGCACATAAATGCCGTAAGAATATTACACATAACTATGTGCGCCCAAAATTCTTGTAATACTGCCTCTAAATTTATACCAGAAAAATTCTCTAGCTCAGCACCAATTTTTAATCTTTTATAGCATTCTTCAATTTGCCACCTTAACTTATATGCATTGCTTAGATCAGCTAAACTAAAATTTGCAGAGTCAAATAAAGATGTAGCTAGTACTTCCAAATTACCGCATGGTAATTCTATAACTACTATTCTACTATAATGTGATTGATTTGTTGTTTTGTTAATTATATTAAAGTCAAAATCCCTTTCTCCTTGATCTACTTTTTCCCATAAGCTCTTGTACATACCTAGCTGAAGACGAAAAATAAAATCAGCACCTAGTAGATCTTGATGTTGATTCATAAAAGCTAATGAGGGATATCCTCTGTCATAAATAAACAATAAATTTTTATGGTTAAGACCTTTCATAGTATTTAACGCTAATTATGGATAAGCTTTGCTTCTCCATAATTAGGGAAGGGAGGTAAATGAGCAAAATAGAAACTAATATAAAAAGATAAAATTAGAAAATATTGAAAAAAATATATTATAAATGAAATAAACATAAGATTAAATCAGGCGCCAGAGCGCTCCAAGCTTGATTTCTTCTAATTTATTCAGTAACGGATAAGCAAAGCTTATCCGTTACTGAGGTTATTTACAACTTCAACCAGCTGCTCTTGTGCCATAGTTTGCTCACTAACATCCCAACGTTCCATACGGGCGTTAATGATAAAAGATGTGCACAAGTCAATAAATAGAGATATACGAGCTATAGGCGGCATTTTACCAGAAGTAACATTTGGTTTAAATAAACCAAATTCATTAACAATTTCTTCGGAATTAGGCAGTCTCAAGGATGAGCCATCTGCTGCAATAACGCGGTAACCTCTCCAAGTACCATATGAATTATCTTGATAGAAGTTATTAACTCCAAAATGAGCAAGCTCTTTAAATCCGCTATGGCTAATTTTATATCTTGCTTTAGAAAAAGCTTGCTTAGAAGTTGGCATATCTGATTCATTAACTTCCTAAAAGTTCACATTCTATTAGCAAACTTTTTTTTACTAACTTCAATATCATCGCAAAAATTTTAACAAATGGCAATTTTCTTTTGCGAGAAAAATCACTAACCGCTATGCGATGTAATATAGTTATTTATGTTGAATTGGGCATAAATTCTTTCAGAAATTGTCATTCCCGCGCAAGGCTAAGAATCTAGCATAGATGCTGCTTTTCTGGATCTCC
>RXKF01000006.1 GCA_003963235.1 Rickettsiales bacterium | reverse complement strand
ATGAGATTTGATAAAATGGATCATTCCTTCCTTAGTTTCATTGCTCTTGCTATCGCCAAATTATTTAAATTATTTTGTTATCAGTGCCATAACTTAATGATAGTGACCCCTTATTTTTTATTTATATCGAATCTAATGTTCTGATTTTAGCTTTGTAATGAATTTCATTTTGCGACATCACAACTGTTGCAGGTCTAAATCTTTCAACAACTGATCGAACATAGGGTCTGGTGTAGCTACTTGTTAACAACACTGGTACATAATTTTTAAGCGCTTGTTCATCAAAAGATTTTCTAACTTTCATCACAAATTCTTGAAGCTTTGATGGTGGCATGGATAGTTGTTTCTCCCCTGTTCCATCATCAATTAAACTCTCAATAAATATTTTTTCCCACTCGGGTGATAGAGCTATAATTGGAATAAAACCTTCACGATTAGTGTTGTGGTGACAAATTTGGCGAGATAATTGTACGCGCACACTCTCAGTCATAGCGGTTAAATTTTTATTAGCTCTAGCAGAATCAGCAACAGATTCTAGTATGCTAGGTAAATCCCTGATTGATATCATTTCAGATAAAAGATTTTGCAATATTTTTTGCAATGTTGCAATCGAGACCACATCTGGGATAATATCTTTAATTAACTGCTTATGTTCAGAATTCATTTTATCAAGTAGTTTTTGTGTCTCGCTATAAGATAATAAATCGGTAATATTTTCTTTAATTTGTTCAGTTAAATGAGTAGTAATTACGGTTGAAGGATCAATTACAGTGCAATTATGAAAAATTGCCTCTTCCTTATAGCTTTTATCAATCCATTTTGCTGGCAAGCCAAAAGCAGGTTCTTTTACGCTCTCACCTGGTATAGTTATGTCTTCGCCCTGAACATCCATAATCATTAATTTACCAGGACGTACTATTCCTCTTCCAGCTTCAAGCTCTTTAATTTTAATGACATAAACATCAGTATCAAGCTGAATATTATCTTGTATTCTAACAGCTGGCATCACAAAACCATATTCTTGGATAATTTGTTTACGAAGACCCTTGATTTGCTCAGTTAAATTATGTCCATCATTAGTATTAACAAGAGGCATTAAACCATAACCTATCTCTAATCTGATCAAATCCAAATGTAATACATCGGAAATTTTTTCTTCTGATGAAGGTTGATTTTGTGAAACATTCTGTTGCTCGCCTTCTCTGTTTACTTGAGATATATTACCATTTGAATTATAAGCATCAGCTGAAATGTTCTTTTGTCGTTCAGCATTAATTCCATAAGAAGTTCCGCCAATTACAGCAGCAATCAAAAAAAACGGTACAAAAGGTAGTCCTGGCAGAAATGCCATAAGGCCTGTAACTATTGAAGTCATCATTAATGCTTGCGGATACTGTCCTATTTGATCAAAAATCATTTTATCAGTAGAGCCACTGGCTCCTGCTTTAGTCACAAGCAAACCAGCTGACATTGAAATGATAAGGGATGGAATTTGTGAGACTAAACCGTCACCAATAGTAAGCATCGTGTATGTTTTAACTGCAGTATCAAAGCTTAATCCTTTTTGCAATATGCCAACAATCATACCACCAATTAAATTGATAAAAGTAATAATCAATCCTGCAATCGCATCTCCTCGTACGAATTTATTAGCACCATCCATGGCGCCGAAAAATGTACTTTCATCTTCTAATATTTTACGTCTGGATTTGGCTGTTTTTTCGTCAATCATTCCAGCTGCAAGATCAGCATCAATAGCCATTTGTTTACCTGGCATTGCATCTAAGCTAAATCTAGCTGCAACTTCAGCAATTCTTCCCGAACCCTTAGTAATCACAATAAAATTAATCAAGGTAAGAATTAGGAATACTATTAAACCAATCACTACATTTCCTTGCATAACAAAACCACCAAATGCTTCGATAACTTCACCTGCAGCATTTGATCCTTGATGCCCGTTTGATAAAATTAATCGAGTTGAAGCAATATTTAATGATAATCGAAGCAAAGTGGTTATTAATAGAATTGTCGGAAACATGCTTAAGTCAAGTGGTCTTTGAATGAAAAGCGTTGACATTAAAATGATGAAGGCTATACCAATTGAAAGCGCTAATAAAAAATCAAGTACACTAGTTGGTATTGGAAAGAGCAATACCATCAATATTCCAATAATCACAAAAGCAAATACTAAGTGAGAATAGTCTGAGGCTTTTTTAGTGAGAGTATTATACATATAAGAATCAATTTTCCATGGCTTTTACTAATAGTGTCTTAAACTTTAGTACATTAAATAATATTTTAGCATCTTGCAATTAATCTTTAATTTAAAATCAATATTTTCATATAAAATTATTATTTTTCTCATATTTAATCAAAGTTTGGCATCTATCTTTATTAATATAACCCAAGTAATGGATAAGCTTTGCTTATCTATAATTAGCGTTAATATATAGTATTTGTAAGTCTATGAGCTATAAGACGAAGTAAGAAGCGATAACTCAAGACAAGAGCATTGCTAAATAAGAGTTGTTATTAAATGTTTGTTAAAGAGGAAAGTAAGAGAATCAGTGATCATGGTGAAAGATTTGGTAT
>RXKF01000025.1 GCA_003963235.1 Rickettsiales bacterium | reverse complement strand
CGCAGGTTATACGTAATGCACCCCAAAAATAGGACCAGTTGATGGTGGACTTTTTAGATGTTATAAACAATTAAAAAGGAGTCAAAAAATGCAGAAAACATTTAGTAAAGAATTCAAATTCAAAGTAGCGATGGAAGCTATCAAGAGTGATTTAACTATTGCAGAAATTATCTCAAAATATCAAGTACCTAAGACGGCTATTCATGAATGGAAAAGATTTATTTTAGAAAATGGGTCATCTATTTTTGGACAGAAAAAGGAAGTCTCTCCTGAAAAGCAAGTTGAACAATTGCATAAAATTATCGCTAAGCTAAAGGTAGAAAACGATTTTTTGCAAGATGCCTGGAACAAGTTGAAACCTTAAATAAGGAAGCGCTTGCACAAAAAGAAACACCGAAATTAAGCTTAAGGCGTAAGGTAGAGCTTCTTAAGGTAAGCAGGTCCAAATTTTACTATCAACCTAAACCAAGGCTAAATCAGCTAAATGAAGATAAAATTATCGATAAATTGCTTGATATTTATGAAGATCATCCTGTTTATGGTTATCGCCGTATGACAGAAAGTTTGAGACGTCAGAGAATTATGATTAATCACAAAAAAGTAAGGAAGTTAATGAAAATGTTAAACCTTAAAGCAATTTATCTAGGTCCAAACACAAGTATTAGGAATCATGCAGATATGGTGCATCCTTACCTTTTAAAAGATTTGGAGATTAATCGTTTTAATAAAGTTTGGCAAACAGATATAAGTTATATCAGAGTTGGTAATGGCTTTATGTATCTAACGGTAATAATAGACATATATAGTCGCAAAGCTTTGAGTTATAGGGTTAGCAGCAGTTTAAGTGTTTCGTCTTGTATTGATGTGCAAGAAGATGCAGTAAGTATTTACGGCGTGCCTGAAATTATTAATTCTGATCAGGGCGGCCAATATACTAGTGGCGCATGGACCAAACGAGTTAAAGATTTGGATATCAAAATTAGTATGATGGGTAAATGCAGATGCAATGATAATGCTTATATTGAAAGGTTTTGGAGGACAGTAAAATATGAATGGTTAAAGCTAAAATTCATACCTACAGTGGATAAATTAAAAATGAAGTTGAAGAAGTTTATCAAATGGTATAATAATAAAAATACCACATCAAGCTCTTGATTATCAAACGACTGATGAAAAAGCTTATGGATTTATGGATAAGTTTTATAACTTACCCACAATTCCACAAGCCCTGCAACAGCAAATTATTTAAAAAATTTGTTGTTTGTTTTAAAGAAAAAGTCCGCCATTTTTAGCAATCTTTGGTCTAAATTTAGGGCGCATTACGGTCATTTTAATTTGTAAGAGAACAATATGACAACTGAATCTATTCCAAACATTGATCTTGCGCGCAAACTCATAGCGGAGCAATTTCCCGAATTCAGTGATTTGCCGATAATGACGATAGAAAGACAAGGACATGATAATCATGTTGAGAATTTATAATGAATATTCGTCAAAAATTTTTATTTGAAAACTTTCTTGAATTTTCTACAAAAGAACTTGTTATATTGAGGCATAGTGATGGGAAAGATTGGATAAAAAATCTACCACCAGACCAAAAAGAAATATTAAATAATACTCATTTATACTTTATATGTAAAAAACCTAGGTTTAATTTTATCCCTGATACCTTGTTTTTCGATAAAAATACTTTACAAATTGGATTTGAATTATCTAGTAAGGATAACACACGTAAGCAAATAGACATTTTGCATAATTATAGTTACTACTTCAATGGTGCAATAGGGTTTGAATTACACAAAACAGACAAGTCAAAAATTACTGTATATTACCATCATAATTCTTCTCGAACTATACCAATAGAGCATATATTCCCTCTATTTGATTGTATGCCATATAATGACTTCTCTCAATTTTCTGATCATAATATTATAGATTATGAAATTTTGTATATTGGACAGAGCGTAGGAAGGAAAAGAAAATCAAATGCAGTTACCAGAACCAGTAAAGGGCATCATAAATTACCAACAATAGTTAAATACACATCAGAATACGAACCTCACTATGAAATATTTATAATACTTGCTACTATTCAAGCTCCTTATAATATTGCTTTTTCTGGAGGTCAATTTTTTGACTCTAAATATACAAAGAATAATAGTTTACAAGAGTTAAAGCATTTAGGAAAAAGCCATAGCATGAAAAAAATAGTAGATTTGATGGAAGCATGTTTAATTAAATACTTTGACACTAAATACAACAAGAAGTTAAAAGGGAAACCAATTTTAGGCACGGAATTGTTTATAAAGGAATATAAAGAAAATTATGATCTCAATACAGCTTTGACTGTAATTGATACAAGAAAATTACCATACGTAAACCTCTGTTCTCCAATAAGAAAATCTAATAACGTTCATAAGATATATAATACAATTCATAAAGAAAATGATAGATTAACAATTGGCGATATAATAAAAATATAAAATGTTATTTTACTAAAAATGGTTCTAGGTGAAGCTGGATGGTAGCTAAATGGATAAACAAATTAATAAAAAAACTTTAAATACCTATCTCAGTCTGTGTACGGAGGTTTATGATCTAAGCAAGCCGAATCCACCAGAAGATGCATATGCTTTTTATCGTGATTATGCCATGAAAGCAAATGGTCCGATTTTAGAGCCAATGTGTGGTACAGGCCGATTTTTACTGCCCTTACTTGAAGAAGGTTTCAATGTGCATGGCTTTGATGCTAGTGACAATATGCTTAAAGTATTGCATGCCAAAGCTAAGGCTAAAAATCTAGAGCCTACGATATGGAAAGGTTTTGTTGAAGATTTAAAACGTCCAGAAAAATACAATTTGATTTTTATTCCAAGTGGGTCTTTCTGTTTAATCATCGACCATGTGCAGGTAGAGAAGTCACTTAAAGCCATTTATAACCACTTAGCTGACGGTGGTATTTTCTTGTTTGAAGCGGAAACTCTGCACGCAGTGCCTCAAGCAGGTATATGGCGTGGCTCCATATGGCACAAACCAAATGGCCAAAAAATTATCCTAAGCGGGCTTGCCACGATGCAAGACGATATCTGTACCAGCCTTTGCAAATATGAACTGATGGAGACTGGAAAGATTATCCATACAGAGATTGAAGAGCTGAAAGTGAAGATTTATGAGCAGGATCAGCTGATGGAAATGCTAAAATCCGCAGGCTTTAAACAGATCAGAACGCTCAAAGCTTTCGATCAATCTTTGCCCCATGCTAACCAAGATGAGTCTATCGTTTATGAATGCAGAAAATAAGCTCACTATAAAACCAGTAAATCTTGATGATACAAGGCTACCTTCAGTTATTTATGGTGCAATTGGAAATCCTTCGCCAGAAAAAGTTCTAGGGGTAATTGGAAGCTACAAAAATCCTGATCATGCGGTCATAGGTGCTTTTATAGGTGACATTCTTGTTGGAGTTTTAGGCCTCTGTAACACAAGTAAAATTATTACCATTCGTCACATCAGCGTACCTTTGAAATACCAAAGACAAGGGATTGGAACATTGCTTTTAGAAGAGATAACGAAACAGTACGGAAGTTGTAAGATTATTGCTGAAACAGACATGGAATCAGTAGATTTTTATGCTAAATCAGGTTTTACCTGTCATGAGTTTAAAGGGCCATATGGTAATTTAAGATACAAATGTGAGTTTAATCTATGAGTTTTAATGGAAATATAATTGAAAGCAGTTTATGAAAATGCAAAATAAAAATTACCTCTCTTTAATCATCTGGATCGTGGCGCTGATCGCGATAGGAGGAGTCATTGGCTCTTTAACCAAACCAGAGATTAGCACTTGGTATAGCGCATTAAACCGTTCAACTCTGACACCGCCAAATTATGTCTTTCCGGTTGCCTGGACTATTTTATACGGCATTATTGGCACTTGCGGCTGGCTCATTTGGCGCAAGTCTCAATTTGCTGAGCTGAGTGTTATCAAAACCTTATACTTGGCTCAGCTTATCTTAAACTGGAGCTGGACTCCTTTGTTTTTCCATTACCACTTAACTGGAATTTCCCTCGTAGTTTTGGGGCTCATGGATATTCTGGTAGTCACCTTAATTTGGTTAGCTTGCCAAAAAATGAGAGTAGTATCGCTGCTGCTGATTCCTTATTTATTCTGGATCCTGTTCGCAACTTACTTAAACTTTTACATATGGCATTATAACTGAATTGGGTGTCATTGTAGATTTTTCTGTAAAAAATTATAGATTGTATTGATTACTTGAATATGGGCCTTCTCTTTTTTATCATCTGAAGCACATAAGTTTGGTGTGATCTGAAATCCTATAGCAGAACACTTGTTCATAAATGCAAAATGCTCCGCACCATCTATAACTAAAAGCTCGGCCCCTTTGATGCCCTTAGCATAAAACTCAGCATTTTCCTTTTTGGGTGTGATTCGGTCTTTATCTCCAACAATGATAAGTGTAGGAACATCGCCTTTTTTTAGTCCATCCTTTGTAAATGCTTCCCCTAAATCTGGTGCGATAGAAATCACAGCTTTGATTCGGTTGTCTTTGTAAGACTGCTCCGCTTTCGTCCAATCAACAGCTTTTGCTGTCTCTAATGCATATTTTGGCCAATCACTCCACCTTGCGTAGTTATCATCCATGGTTTGCCTAAATTTCTCTTTATCTGCTTGAATACCGCCAAGCCAAAGAGCGGTTGTGCCACCTAATGAAAATCCTAAAGCAGCTATTTTATCCTTATTGATGACCTTGCTCCATTCTGGATGCTCCAGTAGATAGGTTAACAATTCAGCCATATCCAAAGGCCTTTGCCACATTGACGTATAAATGAATAAATCGCTGTGGTCATAGCTGGTATTAAAGGTGTGATCAATCATGACGACGATATACCCTTTATCAACCAGAGCTTCTGCAATCCAAGAGTTTCCAAATCTATCTCCTTGGAATCCATGAGAAAAAACAACCAAAGGATGTTTGCCTTGATTATTCGCACAGGTTTGGTTTTTAGAATAATTTTCTCTCATCCAAATTCCATGCTGGATCTGCTTTTTTTCTAATTTGCATGAACTAGGATAATAAATTTCGCCTACCAATGTTCTTCCTGAACTTTTTGAGACAAAATTAATCTCTTGTGTGCTCACAGAGGCATATGCATTGATAGAAAAGAAAAGTAGGCTAAGTGTTGTTAAAATTAATCGTGTTATCATATTAAACCTTTCAATCCATGTTTATTGTATCAAAAATTTTTGTTAACTGCTCAAAATAGCTCGTATCACAACCATCTTCTAGTGCCCATACCCATGCAAGTACCGCCTGCACAAAACACCAATCAAGGATTCGCTGCGATGGTAATTCAAGGAGCTCAGCAAAGCGAGTGACGCGATTATGAATAATATTTGGCGCATCAGCGTGGGTTAGTAATTCTGGCATAGGATTTCGGATAAAAGCAGCAACTTCATATGCTGGTTCGCCAATCACCCCTTTGGGATCAATCACCACCCAATAATCACCATTTTGCAAAATGTTATCGTGATGCAGATCGCCATGGAGCAAAACGTCCACCTCAGAAGTTTGTAGCAGCTGGTCTCGGAGCTTTCTTGCTTTTTGCAGATAATGCTTTGGAATATTCCAATCCTTGTCCAAAGCCTTAAGCCAATCTTTAATATGAGGGAATGTGTGATCTTCAGGAATATTTGCTTGATGTAGAGTCTGCATGACCCCACATGCAATTTCGATAGATTCCTGCTCCCTATCCGGAAAGTAACTTTTCAGCGATGTACCAGGCATGGCTCTTTCTAGAAGCAACATGCCCTTATCTTGAGCGAGCACCTTCACTGCACCATGACCTGCAAAGCACTTGAGCGCAAAAGCTTCTCGAGCTAGCGCTTCATTATCAAGACCAAGCTTGAGGATGATTGAGTTATCGCCCTGGAATCCTGACAGCACATAGTTGTAGGCAAGATTGCTGACTTCTTTTAAATCACGTAAATCGAGCCTTGAAGATATTGCCGTAACAAGCTGAGGCAGTTCATCTAGCCAAGATTCGCCTTGTTCTCCGTAAATGCTGATGATGTTGAAATGGAACATAATCACTTCCCGAATAAATATTTTAGGCCCTTTGTGAGGGCAATCGGCACCATGCTTACATGATTTTCATCCTCTATAATCTCTAGCTTGGATTTGAAACCTTGATCTTTAGGCAATGAGTCATAAAAGGTTTTTAAATCATTTACCATACTGCCTCGGCCATCGTGTTCCATAGAGCCAGCAGCAAAATAAGCTGTGATCTTATTTGAGTTCTGTAGCTTGCTTGATTGTTTTAAGATCCTGCCTTTTTCAACCCACAACGAAGGCGAGAGTATGATGTATTTTTTGAAAATATCAGGATGCTCCAGCATCATCCAAGTGGTAAATAATCCGGCTTGAGAATGGCCCACTAAAGCGCGTTCATTTGAGGTTCTATATGTTTGATTGATGTAATGAATTAACTCTGTTTCTATAAAATCTTTAAATTTTGAGCTACCACCTGTGAGCTGGCTAAGCCCCTTATATTCATGATCGCCGCTTTCAAAGTCCTCTTTGCCTTGCTGCACTTGAATCGGGATGTAATCCCTGGCACGATTTTTTGTCCACTGATCCCAAAATTCCTTGGAGTTCATGGTAGTTAAGTCTTGATTCTGATAACCAATACCAACAATGATAAATGGCCTTATAGTGTCATAATTAACCATTGTTCTAGCAATATTTTCAGCCATTCCAAATTCCACATCAGGATCAAGCAAGTAGAGCACAGGGTAGTTTTCTTGATATGAAGGATGCCCTTTTGTATCATATCCTTCAGGCAGGCTCACAAATAATTTATAAGCAACGTTGTTTTCTTTTGAAGTAATAAGCCTTATCTCAGTGTTAGGCAAAGTGATTGGAGGCTCCTGCCTATGAGTGCAAGCGCTTAAAATCAGAAGCCCCAAAAGTGCGATTGTCTTTTTCATATATTGACTCTTATTAATTATTTTCTAAAAAATCTACAATATCGACGATGCGATAAAAGTAAGGATTTGTGGCGACAGAAGAAGCGACGCCGCTTAAATGAAACAGTACCGCTACTTTTGCAAATCCCTTAGGTGTCTTTAACCTTAATAACTTTTCCTGCATTTCGGTAATGATATCACTGCTAATTTCGCGCCTTTTGAATTTGAATTCACAAATAAACAAGCTGTTTGTTTTGGTTTGCACTAGATAATCAATTTGACAGCCTTGTTGAGTTGTGGTTTTCGTTTGCCTATAAGACCCTTGGCGCACAATATCAACAGGTGAAATGCCTAATTTTTCAAGCAACAGTGGACGATTTTGTAAAAGCAAGCTTTCCAGCTGCAATCCCATATGTGTTTCAAATCCAAGCATAGTAGAAAGCGGCACTTGATCAAATCCACCATTCAATTGAGGTAATTGGTAAAAAACTTAGCATGATATATTTATATTAAATATGATTACGCTAACTTTAGCATAAGTGAATAATTTATACTATCAATTATTCTAAATTATAATAGAAGATGATATATCAGTTATATAGCTTTTTCCTTCAGAAACGCAATCACATTGGCTATATCTTGAGGTTTACTCAAACCAACAAATGTCATTTTAGTGCCTGGAAGGTACTTGCTTGGTTTATGCAAGAAATGGAATAAATGATCTTGATCCCAATTTCCATCAAGAGCAGCCATAGCTTTAGAGTAGACAAAGCCAGCTTCTTTACCGATCGGTTTATCAACCACATCCCATAAATTAGGACCAATTTTATTGCCGCCACCTTTTTCTAAACTATGGCACGATACACATTTCTTAACAACTTTAGCACCTTCTTCAGCATTAGCATTAGCCATTAATGTTGGAATATCGATAGGCGCTTCTTCATTGGAAGCACCATCTGCAACTTCTGTTACACCTTCAACTTGGTAGCCACGCGTTGCAATATCTAATTTTGGTTTGTATAATATATTAGAAGCCAAGCCAACTAGCATCGCAATTAAACTGGCTAGTAATATTGAAGCAGCAATCTTATTAAGTTCTATCCCAGACATAAAATTCTTAATTTTTTTAAATACATCAACTCAATTCTTCCAAGCTCCAACGCGCTCTTGGACAAAAACTCATATCATTAATTATATCATTTCTTAATCTCTCAAGTCCAGCAAAAGCTATCATCACTGCATTATCAGTACATAATTTTATTGGAGGTGCAACAAAATTATATCCTATATTTAAGCATAAATCATTAAGATTTGAACGTATTTGCTTGTTTGCCGCTGCTCCTCCAGAGACTACTAGTTTTTTACCATTGCTTAATTTGGGGCATAATTCTTCATATTGCTTAATAGCAAATTTTGTCTTCATAACCAAAACATCACAAACTGCTTGCTGAAAACTAGCTGCAATATCGCACATATCTTGCATCTGTAAATTCCCCAATGAGTCAACTTGCATTTTTACCGCAGTTTTTAATCCAGAAAAAGACATATTAGAATTTTTTTGATTAATAATAGGGCGTGGAAAGTTAAATCTATATGGGTTACCGTTGGCAGCCAAGCGCTCAATAATAGGACCTCCCGGAAACCCCAATCCCATTGTTTTTGCAACTTTATCAAAAGCTTCACCCACAGCATCATCAAGGGTTTGACCAAGAATTTTATATTTACCTAATGATTCAACAAAGACAAATTGGCAATGTCCGCCACTCACTAATAATAGTAGATATGGAAAATCAACATTGTCAGTAAAACGAGCTGTCAAAGCATGTCCTTCTAGATGATTTATAGCAATAAAAGGTTTTTTCAGCGTGCTTGATAGAGCCTTGCCATACATACTGCCAACAATTACTCCTCCAATTAAGCCAGGACCACAAGTAGCGGCTATTGCATCAATATCACTAAAGCTTAAATTTGACTCAATTAAAGTTTGATCAATCGCGCGTTTAATATTGGTTAAATGTGATCTGGCCGCAATTTCAGGCACAACTCCTTGATATAAAATATGTTCTTGATCTTGAGTTATAACTACGTTCGAAAGGATAGTATGTTTGGAATCAATAATTGCAGCTGCCGTGTCATCACAACTTGATTCCAAACCTAGTATTTTTAAATTATTCACTAAGAAAATATCTAAATTGCATTAAATACATAATTAGTAAAATTGAATATATCAAGTTGATTTACTGATTGCGTCATATCTATTTTATCTTGCATTTCTTGCGGAACATAATTCATTACATTGCTAATTACAGCAAAATACAAATCCTTTGATGGTATGTAGCCAGCTTCACAGCGCATTGCTACAGCACTTCCCGCATGTTGATAAATGAGTGTACCATTAGCAAGCTCAGTTACAAATAAACCATATCCGATAGAAGTTTTAATTCCATCGATATTTTTAACTTCATAATGTTTTGTAGTCATTAATTTATATGCTTCTTCAGATAAAAACTTATGTGAATGCAATGCTTTATGCCACTTAATTAGATCTTCAGTTGTTGAAATTACTCCACCATCTGCATATGGAATCATTATTGTAGGAGCTTTAGCTAGAGTAAAAACTGGTTTTTTAGTTCCATTAGGCGTTATGAAATAACGAATTGGATATGGCATTTGCTCAGGAGTATTTTGATATTTAACAGCTAATTCTAATGAAATTAATTGAGTATTATTCATACCTAAAGGATCAAAAATCTCTTTTTTGAACACTTGCGCTAAATCTTCACCTCTTATCTTCTCAATCAATAATCCTAAGAAAGTAAAATTTGTGTTACAATAATGATGCTGTGTTCCTGGCTCGAATGATAAATCTTTAGTAGCCATGAAATTAGCAATATCTTTTTTAATATCTGAATAGGCTTTAGTAATATCAATAGGAACTGCTAAAAAATATTCAGGAAGACCACTGCGATGAGTTAGCAGATTATGTATAGTAACTTTATGCGCCCACTCAGGAACTACTGAATTTTCCCAAATGCCGCTGTTTGCATCCAAATGAGTAGCTATAGTGTCGTGTACGTTCAGTTTTTTCTCATCATTTAATTTTAGTATAATATATGCAGTCATCGGTTTGGTAGCTGACGCGATCGGCATTACTTGATTTGGTGTCAATTTTTTGTTAAGAGCAAGCGAATATAGACCTTTAGCTCCTTGAGTAATAATGCCATTATCATCAGCAAACATATATACTCCATTCATAAAATGAGATGAAATATAATCGTTGACTGCTTTTTTTACAGTTACTTTGGTTGACGAATCTGCAAAAGATATTGTTGCATTTACAGTTAAAACTAGGAGTAATAGATATTTTTTTATCATAATTTATTTACTTAAATTTATATAGTTTTTTAAAATTCTCAATAAATGACATTCATACAATTACCTCATATGAATGTCAATTTACTTTTTAGTGTGTCTTAAAATTTATCCAATAAATTATTAAGTCTTTTTGAAAAAGCTGAAACATCATTCACTGGCTCTCCCTCGATAATACAAGCTTGATCGTATAGCAAATGAATTAAGTCTTTATTTTCATCATTTTTAGTTGCGTCTTTTAATTCATTACTTATTTTGACAACAATTTTATGATTTGGATTAATCTCTAAAATCTTGGCGCTAGCTCCTAATATTTGTTTTTGCTCAATTAAATATCTCTCCATTCTAATATCCATTGAACCGTCTGCAACTACTAAACATGCTGGGCTTGATGAAAGTTTTTTAGAAATTTTGACGTCTTTTACTAATGTGCCCAATGTTTCTTTGAAATATTTTAGTAATTCTGGAATGTCTAAATTGTCATTTTCTTTTTCAGAATCTTGATTTTTTTTATCTTTATTATCAAGATCAATATCACTTCTAGTAACCGATTTTATTTCTACTTCCTTGTAATTACTATTAACATTTACCCAAAAATCATCAACTGTGTCAGTAAATAATAATACATCAATGCCTTTTTTCAAAAAGCCTTCAATCTGTGGATTATTCTTTAATTTCTCAGGATTTTCACCGCTTAAATAGTAAATAGTTTTATTTTCATCTTTAATATTTGCAATATAATCATCTAAGCTAATCATTTTATCATGTAAAGCGCTTCTAAATACACATACTTCCAAAAGTTTTTCGTGCTCAGTGCTAGCTTCGCATAAACCTTCTTTTAATACACCACCAAAATTATTCCAAAATGATAAGTAATCATCAAAATTAGAATCTTTTTTCTTCTTTAATTCGGATAAAACTTTTTTAGTAATTGATTTTTTAATCTTTTCTAATACGGCATTATGCTGCAACGTCTCACGGCTGATATTTAATGGTAGGTCATCAGAATCAACCACACCTCTTAAGAATCGCATATACTGAGGAACTAAATCAATATTTTCATCTGCAATGAAAACTCTTTTTATAAATAATTTTACTCTGCATTTGCGATCAGGATGAAATAAATCAAAAGTTTTAGAACTTGGAACGTATAGTAAATTAGTAAACTCAACTACCCCTTCATTGTGATTATGCATTGTTAGCCAAGGCTCATCTATAGCGTACGAGACACTCTTATAAAATTCTTGATATTGCTCTGTTGTGATGTCTGATTTTGACCTTGTCCAAATTGCAGAAGAGGAATTAACTTGAGTTTCAATATTATTTTGATCAATAAAATATATAGGAACAGCAATATGATCGGAATAGCTTTTAATAATATGTTTTATTCTAAAATGATCAACAAAGCTTTCCTCTTCAGCTTTCACATGCATAACAACTTCCGTGCCTCTAGCGAATTCTTTGTCTGTTTCCTCTATGGTATATTCACCTTGACCATCTGAACTCCAGATATAAACTTTATCTTCACCAGCTTTTCTTGATGTGACGGTAATTTGATCAGCAATCATAAAAGATGAGTAAAAACCAACACCAAACTGACCAATTAATTGATTATCTTTTTTACTGTCGCCTGACAGTTGCTCAATAAAACGTTGAGTTCCGGATCTTGCTATGGTTCCCAAATTATTATTTAAATCATCGCGATTCATACCAATGCCAGTATCTCTAACTGTAATAGTTTTTGCTTCTTTATCCACAGAAACGGTAATTTTAAAATCACTATTGCCAGCTAGCAAATTACTGTCAGTTTGACTCAAAAATTTTAGTTTATCACATGCATCAGAGCTATTTGAAATCAGTTCGCGCAAAAATATCTCCTTATTAGTATAAAGAGAGTGAATCATCAATTGCAGAACTTTACCAATCTCGGCATCAAACTTTCTTTTTTCTTGGGTCATATTAATCCTCAATAATTTTTGGTTATACGCTTTTTTATATAGTAACTATATATAAAATTTTAAATAGACAGGCAGTAATTTTATTTTCTAATCAAAGATATTAATAAATTAAGTTGTTAATTTTTTAAATATTTATGATTAAAAATTTTAAATTGGAAGATGTCCCAGATTTTATCTGAATATTATGCTTTGAAAGGTTAAGTTTTTCAGCTAAAAATTCAATAATCATCTCATTAGCTTTGCCCTTAACTGGCAAAGATTTGACAGAAATTTTTAAATATTTTTTATCGTGAATGGTAGTCCAGCCATCAATAGAATTCTGCTTTGCTCCTGCCTTGACTTTTAAATATATTTTTTTAGCACCTAAGACATAGTCCCTATTAAAAACTTCTTCCATATGTACTGATATCTTGCTAAATAATTATCTATGTAATATATATATTTATGCTTTATTAATAAATCGAAAATTTATGCGAAGGTTATTAATTCTGGTTTTTATTGATTTTATCTTTAGTTCAAGCGTTGCACTGGGCGTGGTAGATAGAGAAATTAATGAGTCTCAGAAATGCTCACGTATGTTTTCATATTTTGAAAAAAAATATAAATTACCTAAAGATATACTGCACTCTATTTCTTTGCAAGAAAGTCAAAAACCTCATTCTAAATATAAAATAGGAATCGTCTGGCCTTGGGTTATTAATGTCGAGGGCAAGGGGCATTATTTTAAGAGCAAGTATGAAGCGATGAAATTTACCAAGCAATTAATGTTATCTGGAAAAACTAGTATTGACGTTGGTTGCATGCAGATTAGTCTGAAATATCATCCTGAAGCATTTGCATCTTTGCACCAAGCATTTTCGCCAATTAACAATATAGAATATGCAGCGCAGCTGCTTCGTTCTCATTACGAAAAACATGGTAAATGGCATAAAGCAGTTGGTCACTACCATTCAGCTACTGCTGATAAGGCGCTCAGTTATCATACTAATGTTAAAAAAATCAATGTTGCTATGGTTGCTTATAAAAAAAGCTTAGAGCAATATTCTAATCCTTATAGATCTGAGAGTAAGCATATTCGTCAATTAAGTAACAACACATCCATGCAAAAAGGCATAAATATTAGCAAAATGAAAACTAACAATTTATTCAGGCGTGTTCAATAAAATTGAATGTTTAATATAAATAAATTACTACATAATCGCTTGAAAGCGAAAGAATTTATTGAAAATTCTGCTTTTCACCATTTTTTATGTGATGATTTGATTGATAGGTTGGGGCAAATCAATAAGGTTTTTAAGAATATATTATTAATAAGTCCCATTTTAGAAAATAAAATTCAAAAACAGTTGAAAAATAAATATTATAATTGTTCTATAATTTCTCAGAATGTATTTGAAGTTGAAAATTCAATAGTTATTAACCAACAAAATTTTGACCTAATTTTGTTTCCGTTTGGGTTACATTGGATCGAAGATGTTCAGCATTTTTTAAAACAAATATATGGTGCTTTATCTAAAGATGGGGTTTTTATCTGTAATTTTGCTGGCGGGGGAAGTTTAAGTAATTTGCGATTAAAATTAATTGAAACCGAGTCAAAATATTCTAACAATCACTATCTTCACATTTCGCCTTTTATTCAATTTCAGCACGTGGTGTCACTTCTGCAGCAGGCTGGTTTTAATGAAAATATTATTGATTTTGAGACCGTTGAACTTGAATATGATTCACCATTAAAATTAATGAAAGCTCTAAAAAATTGCGGTGAATCAAATGTGATGGCAAACATTACCCATTCAATCACCAAGGATATGTATACGGAACTAAAAAAACAGGAAGCTGTCAATTTTATAGATATTGTTAATTTGATCACCTTCGTATCCACTCCAACCAAGCAAAGCATAAAGCTTTTCGAAAAACGCTTTATCAATTAAGATTTAATTACTTTTTGGTGTATAATATTTATAAATATTCATTGCATTTAGCGCAGTTTCAATTGATGAACATAAAAGACGAAATTATCTGCTCTTTTGCTTGTAATACCGATATTTATTATGCTATCATCCAGTGATTGAAATAGTAATAGAAGGGAATTAATAACATGCAGGAGTTTGATTTAGTAGTAATTGGCAGTGGTCCAGGTGGATATACTGGCGCAATAAGAGCGGCACAATTGGGCATGAGGGTTGCATGTATTGAGAAAAATAAAACCCTAGGCGGCACCTGCCTAAATGTTGGTTGTATTCCATCAAAAGCATTATTAAATTCATCTGAAAAATACGAAGAAGCTAAAGAGCATTTTGCCGATATAGGCATTAATACGAGCGTGCAATTAGATTTAGCCAAAATGCTTGCCAAAAAAGATAAAGTGGTGGAAGATTTATGCAGAGGCATTGAAATGCTTTTTGCTAAAAATAAAATTACTAGATTTATAGGAACAGGGAAAATCCTTGATGCTAATACTGTAGAAATTGGGGGTAATGAAAAGTCTGAAACTATTAAAGCTAAAAATATATTAATTGCTACAGGTTCTAGCGTCATAGATATTCCCAGCGTTACGGTTGATGAGAAAAATATCGTATCATCTACTGGCGCATTATCTCTGCCATCTGTGCCAAAAGAAATGATTGTCATTGGTGGGGGATATATTGGCCTAGAGCTTGGTTCTGTTTGGAGACGCTTGGGCAGCAAAGTGACTGTCATTGAATATGCGGATAAAATAGTTCCTGCTCTTGATGAAGAAATTGGCAAAAATTTCCATAAAATTTTAAAGAAACAAGGGTTTGAATTTTTGCTGAGCACCAAGGTTTTAAAAGCTGAGAAAAAAGATAATAGAGTTGTATTGACGGTTGCCAGTGTATCTGATTCAAAAGAAACAAAAATTGAATGTGACACTGTGCTTGTCTCGGTCGGTAGAAAACCTAATACTGATGGCCTTGGCTTGGAAGCAGTTAAGATTGAGATGGACGGCAATAAAATTAAAGTTAACGATCATTTCCAAACTAATATTAGTAATATTTACGCAATTGGTGATGTAATTCGTGGAGCGATGCTTGCTCACAAAGCAGAAGAAGAAGCAGTTGCTGCAGTTGAAATTATGAATAATCAAGTTGGTCATGTTAATTATGACTTAATTCCTGGAGTAGTTTACACTCACCCTGAAGTTGCCTCGGTTGGCAAAACTGAAGAGGATTTAAAAAAATCAGGCGTAAAATATAAAGTTGGTAAATTCCCATTCCTAGCAAACTCGCGCGCTAGAAGTGTTGGTGAGACGGATGGCATGGTCAAGCTACTTGCATGTGCTGATACTGATCGAATATTAGGAGCTCACATTATTGGTGCGCATGCTGGCACATTAATTGGTGAGATTGTTGCTTATATGGAATTTGGCGGAGCGGCTGAAGATATTGCGCGTACATGCCACGCTCATCCAACGCTTAATGAAGCTATAAAGGAAGCAGCTCTTGATATTGAAAAAAGAACGATTAATTTATAACCTCAAAGAAATATAAAATCATATGTTAAAACTTCTGCAAGGCTTAATAATTACAATTTGTTTAACAAATAATAGTCTTGCAGAAGAAATGCTTTTTTATGAAAACCCCTCATATGAACGCGTGAAAGAAATTATCGATTCTTATGTAAATAAAGATGCATCAGTTTATGATGGTGAAAATCTTGCAAAACATCTAACTGTTATTTTCTATTTTTATCCAGAGCCAATTACTCCCACTAGAAGTGGGAGTTTGTGATATGGAACCGCTCAAAGCGGATTAATATTACTTATTTCGACCTGTAAAACAGGTTGAGTTGATCAGCTCTTTTATCATTAGATTCTTGATTTTGAACGTATTTTCGAATTATTTCCTCATCTGCTCCCACAGTATTTACAAAATACCCTCTTGCCCAAAACTTATGACCCACAAAATTTTGTTGTTTATTCGCTATATTTTGCGCTATCCATATAGAACTCTTGCCTTTAATAAAACCAACAATCGTTGAAACAGAATGTTTTGGAGGAATCGATATTAGCATATGTACATGATCTTGCATCAAATATCCTTCCTCTATTTTACATTCTTTTTGCTGAGCTAAACGATGAAATACATCTTTCAGCTCTTTTCTAATTAATCCGAATATTGATTTCTTTCGATATTTTGGGGTGAACACAACATGGTATTTACATTCCCATGTACAATGGTTTAAATTGTTATAGTTTGACATATACATCTCCTTGATTTTGCTTTGAGCGGCAAAATCATCTTGGGAGATCTTTAGTGTATGTCAAACACTTTGATTCCACCGCTTTAAGCGGTGGCTTAGCACTTGGGATAGTTAATTAAAAATATTGAGCCAGATATTAAAAATTATTCAAGCTTAATTCAAAAATCAATTGCTCAAGCTATTGTAAATACTAATGGCTGGAATGAGAATTTACCTCAAGAATATCAGATCTTGGAGCAAAATAAATTAAATATGAACATCAATTTTTTAATTTATTCAGACCAAGAAAAAAGTAATATTAATTTAATGTTTACCGATTTCTTTATTCAAGCTTTTTATATCTCAGGGGATACAAAATATATAGAAAAAATTCTCAAGTTTATATCTAATTTTCCGCAAGATGTAAAAAATGCTGCGCATAAAATAATTTATGAAAATGCCTCACAAAATGAAGTAGATAATCTTTATGGTGCTATGAATGAGCATCATGCCAAATTAACTACACAGTTAAAGGACATTATTGATTTTTTTGATAAAAAACGCGCTCTGAATCAGCAAGTTGACATAGCTGTTAAAAAAATAATTTCTACAAACAAATATTTTGAATATAGATAATAGTTAAAGAAAAAATACCATAACCACATGATTTTAAGTATCTGTTCAGAAAAAAAATATTAAAATTACAACCCACGTGGGTAAAATCTAAAAAACTGAAGCTCACCTGAATCCAACCAAACCTTTGTAGTTATGACATAGAACTATTACCACGCCTAAACAGAATGTAGCCAAATATTTGTACAAAACACATAGAAATTTCATAAATTAGAACAAAAAGCCATCCTATAAATATAGCCTCTGCTTTATCTACAACAATATCATTTCTTTTTAAATTATCTTTAAACTCACTTGAATTTTCGTAGGATCCCAAATCAATTTGGAACATTGAATCATATTTTTGAGGGTTTTTTTTTGCCTGTTCAAGCTCATTACTTTTTTCTAGTAAAATAAATTTTTCTAATCTATCGTAACTACGATTTTGTTCAGCTCCTCCATACACAGAAGCAACAAATAACATAAAAAATAAGCATATGTGATATAAAAATATAAATATTTTTCGTTTAATAAATAATTGCCTGATTATAAAAAGAATAGAAAATGAAAATAAGGTTAATAAAAATAATTGATTGACTGATAAAAGCGCATTAAACATAATCTATACCATTTATTACTTAGTAGATGAGATTCCAATCATTCAGTTTATACTACACCTATAATTTATTTACAACAGATATCACAGAACTTTTTAAGTGATATTAATCAATATCTACCAAAGAAGGATCTATACCAATTAATTCTCAAGAAATATTCAAATGAATGATTTAAATCAGTATATCATCACTTATAGTAATTTAAGTTGAACTATGCGCAATTTAATATGTTACTTCCACGAAAGCTAAAGATCCAGAAAACTAGCGTGTATGATAGATTCTTAGCCTTGCACGGGAATGCAGCTATAGATATATAAATAGTTAAATTTAAGATCATTTTGCAACTCTGCATGCACACCTTCTCTCCTTGCTCTTAAAATAGTAAGTCTATTTTGAAAAATGATTTATTACAATAATATTGATATAAATCAATTATTGCTTGATTTTTTTTAAAATTAGTTTAATGTATGTTTTTATTAGTTTAATGTATGTTTTTATTTTACAAAACTAGAGGAATAAACTATGAAAATATCTTTTATAAATGCTACTATTTCTAAGCTTACTGTACAGTCGAATGTGATCGAAATTGTTGAAGTTCTTGTTCAAGACAATAATGATATTATAGCAAATGGAGCAGTTCCTGTTCAAGGCAATAATAATGTTGCGATAATTGGTCGATTGCCCATAACAATTCATGGAGGAGCTAATGCTGGGATCGGAATGAATGCAGCTCCTATGATTGGGGAATTGCATTTTGGAGGAGGTAATGTTGAAGAAGGTGATAATAATACAACGATTTTAACTAATGATGCCGATATTGAAACAAATGTAGTTCCTGATCTAAATGAGATAGAAATAAAAGACAACTCGCGTGTAACTGCCAAATTTGGTTTTTCTATAGATAAAATTTCACTATTAAGCGGTTATTTAGACTTTACATACTCAGGTCAAGCCCCTTGTACTAGCGCCTTACATTACACTAAAGGAACTAAATTCATTTTAAAATCAGAAGCAGGATTTAACATGAAAATTGTATACAAACATAATGAAGAAGAGAAAGAATATTGTTTTTTAACTGATAGCAAAGAAGTCTCGTCAAGCTTTTGCGATTCGTTGATTAAATTGATTAACCAAATTGAATCATGTGACGGTGAATATCCAATTGAATTATTGAGGGAATATTCTAATCTAATAAAACAAGATTTCACTTACGATCTCTTAAAAAGCAATATTGATGTTAAAAAAATTGAATCATGTGTTATTGATAATTTTTTTGAAATTGCTTTAATTGCAAAAAACCTCAATGGTAGTTATTTTACCAATCTACCTACTGAACTATTAAATCATATCTCAAGTTATTTAAAACTATCTGATATAAAATTATTAGGTAGCTCTGATCAGGAAGAGATAGTTGAGTGCTTAATAGATGATATAAATAGTTAAACTTGAAGTAATAAACAATATTTATTACTATGCGATGATGGCCTTAACAATTAAATTTAAGGCCATTTTGCAACTCTGCATGCGCACCTGTTCTCTATTACCTTTAAAATAATGAGTATAAGCTGTTACTTGATCATTAAAAAATAAGCCAAAGCAGACCATACCAACTGGTTTGTCATCAGTTCCACCCCTTGGTCCAGCTATGCCAGTCACAGAAATTGCTATATCACTATTATTTATTTCTTTTGCCCCTAGCGCCATTTCAATTGCAACTTGCTCTGATACCGCACCATATATTGCTAGAGTCTCTGATTTTACATTTAGCAATTTGATTTTTGCTTCATTGCTATAGCTAATAATTCCACCAGCAAAATATGCTGATGAGCCAGAAATAGAAGTAAGATATGCTGCAAGCATGCCACCTGTGCAAGATTCTGCTGTAGTAATATTACCTGTATAATTATCTTTAATTTTTTGAACCAAAGCAATTAATTCATTTTTCAACATTTATTTATACGTAAAAATCCAGAATAAAAAACACAATCGCATAATGCACAATAATTGCAAAAAATGCAGCAGCTACATCATCAATCATCACCCCCAATGCCCCTTTGATATTTCTATCCAACCAATTAATTGGCCAAGGCTTTACTGCATCAAAAAAACGAAATAATAAAAATGGAAGAATTAATGCAAACACTACATCTATGTAAGTATTGTCAAAATATAAGGGCAGGTTTGACTGGGAAGCAAAAATTACTGAGAACGAACAAAATATTATTGTTAACATTTGCCCAACTACCTCATCAATAACAACCTCTTTTGGATCTTTTTCTGCCATGTCCTTAATATAAACGCTGGTAAAATATGTACCAATAATAAATAATAAGATAGATACAGCAATTTCTATTATAAACAAGGCAAAAATTTGCTGTTCTTGAAAAGAATAACTGTCAAAATGAAAAACAATTTTGTTATTTAACACAAAATACATTATTATGTAACATAATGGAAATGCTGTTAATGATCCAAAAGTTCCAGGTGCGTATTTTATTCTACCGATATAAAAAACTGTTGAAATAATTTCTGCAATTTTTGCGTGCATAAAAAAACCAAAAAGATAAATGTATAATTATAATAATTTTCCTAAAAATCAAAAAGCAGTAGCTCTTGGCTATGATAAGGTCAGTGACATTGCTCCCAAAGTACTAGCTAATGGTAAAGGGGAAATTGCAGATATGATAATACAAATAGCTAGAGAAAACAATATTCCCATACATGAGAATGTTGATTTAGTAGAAATATTATCTTTTCTAGATATTGAGGATCATATACCATACGAAGTATATTCAGTTGTTGCAGAAATTTTTATTTATATATATGAGCAAAATTCAAAGCAAAAATTCAAATAATATCATTATGAGCCAGAAAAAATTTACATGGGAAGAGGTTAATAATAAATTTAATTTATTTGAAAAAAAATTTAAAGAAAATGTATTTGATCCAACACTTATATATATGTTCGATGATTTCGACAAAATTGTAATAAATAGTGATTTTACTAGAGATCAGATGCTTATCATTAGAGATAAAATAATCAATTTAAGAAAATTATTTACCAACAAACAAAAAGAATTGGTGCAAATGGGAGTTAAGGCTATTTCAAAAAGTAAGCAAGTTACTACATATATAAATAATGCTAATTATAAAAATAAATAAATGGAATTAACAGTTATTTTCAAAGCTTTATTGTCCTTAGGGATTGTATTTTTAGCAATGTATTTCATCTTAAAACTAGTACAAAAATATACTAAGTTTGGTTTTAGAGAAAATTCAAAAATCGTAGGTAGTTTAAAAATTGAAAATGTTGTCTATGTTGATGAAAATACTAAAATAATAAATATTAGTAATAATAATGGTTATAGCTATGTTATTGCTATAAATAAAAACAATACTTTTTTAATTGATAAATATAAAACGAACATAAACAATGAGTAAAATTCGCTTAATATTATTAGCACTAATTCTTTGGCCTGGAATATCCCTTGCTGCAGAATTTGCTCAAGAAATGGAGCAGCTTTTAAGCAGCAGTTCCATGAGTAGCAGGTTAATGCAACTATTTTTGGTGTTTACAGTACTAGGTCTTGCACCATCAATTTTAATTATGGTGACTTCGTTTGTAAGAATATCGATTGTTTTGTCAATTACTAGAACCGCGCTTGGACTTCAGCAATCACCGCCAAATCAGGTTTTAATTAGTTTGGCATTATTTCTAACTTTTTTCATAATGACGCCAACATTAACAGAGTCATATGAAAAAGGTATTAAGCCAATGCTTGAAGAAAGCATCACTGAAGCCGAAGCTTTTCCATTGATTGTTGATCCCTTTAAAAAATTTATGGTTACAAATACGAGACCTAAAGATTTAGACTTGTTTACCGCGATTGCTAAAGTTGAAGTGCCAAAAAAATTAGAAGAACTTCCAATTCATATAATTATTCCTTCATTCATGATAAGTGAACTTAAACGCGGCTTTGAAATAGGTTTCTTGATATTTCTACCATTTTTGATTATAGATATAGTTGTTGCTTCTGTTTTGATGGCAATGGGTATGATGATGATGCCACCAGTGATGGTTGCACTTCCATTTAAAGTAATATTTTTTGTACTTATCGATGGCTGGTATCTACTAGCTGGTAGTTTAGTAAGAAGTTTTATAACTTAATAGAGATTAAAATTATGATTAAAGAAATAACAGACAACGAGTATGAAAGCGAAGTTGTTAATTCCAATGAAATGATATTAGTTGATTTTTGGGCTGAGTGGTGTGGTCCTTGTAAAATGCTAACACCGATACTTGAACAACTAGCAGAAGATATGGGAGATAATATCAAAATTGTTAAAATGAATATTGATGAAAACCCAGAGTCTCCATCTGCTTTAGGTATTCGCAGTATACCTACAATGATGTTATTCAAAAATGGTAAGCAACTTGGCACAAAAGTTGGTGTTTTACCTAAAAACTCTATAAAAGAGTGGATCGAATCATTCGATTAAAATTATGTTGCCTTTAAAGTTTGGCCTTAATTTTGATGACTTAAACTCTCTATCTGGTTTATCTAAACTAGATGAGAGTTTTTTGTATTATATCAGTGAACAAAATCATGATTTATACAATAAATTAATAAACTATCGTTTATTAAAGCAAAATAATATAGAACCAACTGAATATTCTCAGTTTCTAGTTCAATTGGCTGCTCATTTTGATGATTTTATTGCTGAATTATTTTACATTGTTCAAGAAAATATGGCGCTAAAACTTGAACATAAAAAATTTGATATTATTTACGAATGCAGACGTAAATTTGTTCAAAGATATGCTGTTAAAACCTATCCAAAAGAAAAAATACAATTATTTAATTTTGAAAATATCTGTAATGATCTGAGAAAAATAATTGGCATCATTAGCCAGCAAAATATTGCTGAATATTATATTACATGGCAGGCTAATAATGATTTATATAAAGATGAACTTGATTTATTAGCTAAATATTGTGCCTATATGGTTAGCATGAATAGCTCATTAATGCTATTTGATATTCCTCGCACAATTGATGAGAATAATCACATTAGAGCTCATAAAATTGCTCAACTTGAAGAAAATCCATATTTAGGTTTTAACTACAGAGATAAACAACAATCAATAATTACAGCTCATGCTCAAAGTAAATATTGCATTTATTGTCATGTGCAAGAAAAAGATTCCTGTTCAAAAGGTTTCGTTGAGACAAAATTTATAAATCAAAATGAAAAAAATGGCTGTCCTTTAAAGCAAAAAATTTCTGAGATGAATTTACTTAAATCAGAAGGTTTTAATATTGGAGCACTTGCAGTCATTGTTATCGATAACCCATTAATAGCTGTGACTGGTCATCGCATCTGTAATGATTGTATGAAATCATGTATCTTTCAAAAGCAAGATCCAGTAAATATTCCTTTGATAGAGTCAAATATTCTTGAGCAAGTTTTACAATTGCCATGGGGTGTTGAAATTTATTTACTCTTAACAAAATGGAACCCACTTAATATAGATCAACCGCTACCATTGCCAAACACTAATTATAATATTTTAGTTACAGGCTTAGGTCCTGCTGGATTTGCTCTATCTCATTATTTACTCAATGATGGCCATAATGTAACTGCAATTGATGGGCTCAAAATCACACCGTTACATTTTGATGCAACAAAGCCAATTAAACATTACTCAGATATAAATTTACCTCTTTCTCAAAAGTTACCGCAAGGGTTTGGTGGTGTTGCTGAATATGGAATCACTAATCGATGGGACAAAAATAATTTAAATTTAGTTCGTGTGATTCTACAAAGGCGCAAGAATTTTACAATGCATAGTGGCATAAGATTAGGCAGCAATATTAAAATTAATGAAGCATTTGAGTTGGGTTTTGATCATGTTGCTTTATGTATTGGTGCAGGAAAGCCAAAATTTGATGATGTTCCAAATTATTTTGCCAAGGGTGTTCGGATTGCCGCTGATTTTTTAATGAACTTACAGCAAGGCGGCGCATTTATACCTAGTAGTAATTCCAACCTTCAAATAAGAATGCCAGCGATTGTTATAGGTTGCGGATTAACTGCAATTGATAGCGCAGTCGAATTAATGCATTACTACCCTGTGCAAGTGGAAAAATTCTTTGCTGATTGGCAATTAGGTCAATTTAATGAATCAGATTTAACTCAAGAAGAGCAAATTATCGCTAGTGAATTTATTGAGCACGCAAAATTATTTCGTGGATGTCGTAATGACAGAGAAAAAATTAAGATTATACAAGATATTGGAGGTGTCAGTATTTGTTATCGTAATTCTTTGCAAGCTGCACCAGCATATCGTCTTAATCATGAAGAAATTGAGCATGCACTCGCACTTGGTGTTAAATTTGAAGAATATATTGCCCCTCAATCTATAATAACTGATCGATTTAATCATGTTGAGGAAATTATATTCAGCAATGGAGAAAAGAAAAAAGCAAAAACAGTTTTAATCGCAATAGGCACTGAAAATAATGAATTTCAAGATATTAATGGAATTAATAATGTAAATTCTATCATTTTTAAAAGTGATGATAAAAGAATTAGTCATTTTGGTGATTGTAATTTAAAATATGCTGGAAGCGTTGTCAAAGCACTTGCCAGTGTTAAAGATAATTATAAAACTATTAGTAATGAGCTAAAAAAACATCAACCAAATAAATCAAAATTATTAGTTAATGATTTTAAAAGTACAGTCAGATCTATCAAGTCTCTAAACAATGATATAATTGAATTAATTATTCACACGCCCAGCGCTGCAAGAAATTTTTGTCCTGGGCATTTTTTCAAAATTCAAAATTACGCATCTAGTTTGAAAGATAGTATGAAGCCTCTTGCACTTACTTGTGTTGAAGTGAATAAAAAAGATGGAACAATCACCTTTGTTATAAAAAAAGTTGGGACAAGCAGTAATTTAGCTTTTAATTTAGCTATTGGTGAAGAAGTAATGTTAATGGGACCAACTGGTGCTCCAGCTACAATATATGCTAATAAAAAAATTGTTTTATTAGGAGATAATATTAATATAGTTGGACTAATTGAACTTGGTAGAGCTTTAAAAGAGAATCATTGCGAGATAATCTTTTTTGCTGATTATTCCAGAGTTCAAGATAGATTTTATGCAAGCAAAATTAGTGAGCTGGTTCCCCGAGTTTTTTGGTCATGCCAAGAGGATAAATTAGAAATATCTTCACCTCTCGATATTAGTATTAAGGGAACTCTTATTGATAATATTAAATATGCAAAAAATCTAGGTTTGCTAAATAATGTCGAGCAGGTGATTTGTTCTTTGAATCCAAATTTAGCACAAACTATTTCAAAGCAAATAAGTATTTTATTCCCAAATGTAGACATTAATATCAATGTTTCAACGCAGATGCAATGTATGATGAAGGGAATTTGTGGTCAATGTATTCAAAAAACTAATGATAATAAAAAATATATTTTTGCATGCGCTTGTCAGAATCAGAATATTAAAAATATCGATTTTGCTACCTATACCAAGCGCCTTAAGCAGAATAGTTTACTTGAGAAAATGAGTAAGATTTTAAATACGAATTTAGAAGTGAGCGTTATTGGCTATCAGCTAAAGCAAGGAACGGATTAAGTTTTGCTGCTTGGTAGTTGAGTATATTGACTTGATTCTTTCTAAGAATTTATAGCCTTTGTTGGAGAAATTAAAGAAAGAGTCTTTTGGGAGTCTTCAGGAAACCATATGCGTCAAGATAAGGGAAGAGATAGGGATTTTAATAAACTCAGGGTAGAAAT
>RXKF01000024.1:4154-20474 GCA_003963235.1 Rickettsiales bacterium | reverse complement strand
CTGCCAGCAAATAAATCTTGGTCGTAACTGGTGATATTATCAAACTCGCCTTTTTCTAAATATTCATCAATTTTTTGAATTATCTTTAGCTCGAACTCTACCTTTGCGAGTCTATCTGATTTTTCTTTGGACAAATATGGATCAAAAGCTAATAGCTTATCTAAAAAAGCTGGTTTGAGATTCGCTCCATATATAGCCATCAATCGTATGATGCCTATATCACCATTGTCTAATGCTTCCTCTAAGCAACTTTTCCAGGTGGGCTCCTCCTTGTCACAATAGTCAGGATTAGCTCCTTTTTTAAGCAACTTTTCTATTTTTTCTGTACATTTCTTTGGATCATGTAGATTTTTTTTTGCAGCTATGTCACCACTCCGCAATATTAAAACCTCTAGTAATTTTTTATCGTATTTTTTCATAAGTTTATTTTTAATAATTAATGTTAATTGATAGCAAATAAAGCACTAACATAAAAAAATTAGTATGTAAAGTTGATTAAGTAATTTTTATTTATTTTATTTCTTAATTTAGTTACGAATACAGAACTATTAATTCAAACTATATGGTTATAAGTATCTAAAGCTTGTTCTTTAGATACTCGACCTAGATAATAAGATTTAGATGGATTTATTAATATGTTTTTCATTGCGCTTCGACCAAGTAACATGCGATGATTCATAATATCTCGATTAGTCAATGTAATGTTAATATTAGCTTTATAATCACCAATTTGAATTGCTGAGTTCACTACAACTCGCATCTGCTTGTGACCATTCGAGCTTTTGATAACTCGCATATCGACAATTTCCGCCATGGTTTGAACACTTATTTGGTCATTATCTTGAATAGGATGAATGATGAATTTGGCAAATTTCTTATCCTCAATTTCAATAATTTCAATATTATAAGCATGAAGAGCAGAAGTTCTAGCACCAGTATCTATTTTTACTTTTATTAAAGGTACTTTTAGATCTGGTAACCCTGCCCATTCTCTCCAGCCTATTAATAATGGTTCTTTTTTTCCCATATAAATCCTTTACTAAAAACTTAAATAATTAATGTATTATTAATTATAGGAGATTAATTTACAATCATTCAATTAATCTTCTGGAATTTTTACTAATATCTTTTTCAATATAACCAATTATTGCATCAGCAACATTTACACCCGTGATTTTCTCAATTCCTTCTAATCCAGGCGAGGAATTTACTTCTAAAACCAAAGGTCCACGATTAGATCTGATGAGATCAACGCCCGCAACTTTTAAACCCATAACTTTAGCTGCTTGCACTGCCATGGCTCGCTCTTGAGGTGTAATTTTGATTTTATGAGCCGTACCACCAGCGTGAAGATTTGAACGAAATTCACCATCACCACCCTGTCTTTTCATGGCAGCCACTACTTTATCACCAATAACAAAGCACCTAATATCATTACCAGCGGATTCTTTGATAAATTCTTGCACTAAAAAATTTGCTTGCAAGTCTAAAAACGCATTAATCAAACTCTCCGCCGCTTTAAAAGTTTCAGCTAATAACACTCCCTTACCCTGTGTACTTTCAGTAACCTTAACTATTAATGGAGCACCACCCACAGATTTAATAATGTCACGCGTTGCATCACCCGAATGAGCATAACTTGTATTGGGAATACCAACTTCTTTTTGGGCAAGCAATTGATGAGCTCGCAGTTTATCGCGCGAACTCCCAATTGCAACAGAATTATTCAAGACGTAAACATCAGCAACTTCAAACTGCCTAAGAACTGCTGTTCCAAATGTAGTAACTGATGCACCAATCCGTGGAATAATCGCATCAAACTCAAGCAATTTTTGTATTGTTTTACTTTTATAATGAACATCCGGCTTGTTGGCAGTGATATTCATAAAACATTTTAGTGGATTAACCACCATTACTTTATGACCTCTTTGTTGCGCAGCTTCTACTAGTCTTTGAGTAGAAAATATTTTAGCGCTACGCGATAGAATACCTATTCTCATAATTTATACATCCAGATTATTAACATTTAGGGCATTAGCATTAATGAAGTCTCTACGAGGTTCAACAATACTCCCCATTAGTGTAGAGATAATTTCTTCAGCATCATCAATATGACCCACTTTAATCTGAAGTAAAGTACGTTTATTGTGATCAAGCGTAGTTTCCCATAGCTGATCAGCATTCATTTCACCAAGCCCCTTAAATCGCTGCACTGTAATGTTTTTCTTAGCTAAATTAATAATTAATTCAAGCATCTGGCTTGGTCTTAAAACTTTATATTCCTGATTTTTAATGTTCAAAATACAGCCACCCGTAAAAATATGTTCTATTCCGGCACCAATTTTATTTAACTGGATAAATTCAGGAGACTCAACCTGCTCTTTATATAAAACTTTTTCGATTCTGACACCACGAACAAATCGATAAAACTTGATTGAACTATCATATAATTCAACTTTCCAATCAGTTTTATCAGGTTCAATTTCACCTAAATTCAGTGGAGCAAGGGCGAATGTTAATTCATCTTGTTTACTATTAGCAAAAGATTCAAGGCATAATAAATTGTTAATTGCTAAACATTCAGCAATATCTTGATCAAATTTTTTAGCTATTGAATTTATTCTATCATTAAAATTAGTTATTCTATCAAGTAAAATCTTTAGATCATCGCCTAATATTTTTTGATCATTATCTCGTTGAATATATGTATCAGCCAATGCGCTATTAATAAGATAGTCCTGCAAAGCTTGCTCATTTTTTAAATATTTTTCACTATTTCCTCTTTTAACTTTATATAAAGGAGGCTGAGCAATATATAAGTAACCATTCTCAATTATTTGATGCATATGACGATAGAAAAATGTTAGCAGCAAAGTTCTAATGTGCGAACCATCAACGTCAGCATCCGTCATGATAATTATTTTGTGATATCTAATTTTATTAACATCAAATTCTTTACCAATCCCACCACCAAGAGCAGTAATTAATGTACCAACTTGCTCAGATGCTAGCATTTTATCAAATCTTGCTCTCTCAACATTTAAAATCTTTCCTCGAAGTGGTAAAATTGCTTGTGTCTTTCTGTCTCTACCTTGTTTAGCAGTACCACCAGCAGAATCTCCCTCAACTATGAATAGTTCAGATAATGCTGGATCCTTTTCTTGACAATCGGCAAGTTTCCCAGGTAAATTTGATATCTCAAGCGCAGATTTACGTCGAGTTAATTCTCTTGCTCTTCTTGCAGCTTCGCGCGCACTTGCAGCTTCAACAATTTTTGCAACAATAATTTTTGCATCTGCAGGATGTTCTTCAAACCACTCTAGAAGTTTTGTATATACAGCAGATTCAACTACTGGGCGAACTTCAGAAGAAACTAATTTATCTTTAGTTTGCGAAGAAAATTTAGGATCAGGCACTTTGACTGACAATACGCAAGCTAAACCTTCTCTTGAATCATCACCTGCAAGAGTAATTTTCATCTTTTTAGCCATGCCACTTTTATCAACATACGAGCTAATAACCCGAGTTAATGCAGCTTTAAAGGCTGATAAATGCGTACCACCATCTCTTTGACGAATATTATTGGTAAAACATAGAATATTTTCATGATATGAATCATTCCACTGCATAGCAAAATCAAGACTAATACCCTTTTCCTCATCATGAGCTGTTAAGTATATACATGGATGTAGAGAAGTTTTACTACGATTAATATATTCAACATAAGCATGGACTCCACCTTCATATAAAAACTTAACCTCTTGAGGGGTATCAAATCTATTATCAATAAGTTCAATATGAACGCCAGAATTTAAAAATGCCAGCTCACGTAATCTATGCTCTAGAGTTGCAAAATTAAATTCAATTATACGAAATGTACTAACAGATGGCATAAAAGTTATTTCAGAGCCTTTCTTATCAACATTTTCAGCTTCAACTCTTAAAGGAAATTCAGCATCACCATTTTTGAAGCGAATTAAATGCTCCTTTTTATTACGCCAAATTCTTAGCTCCAACCAGTCTGATAATGCATTTACCACAGAAACACCAACACCATGCAAACCGCCAGATACTTTATATGAGTTTTGATCAAACTTACCACCAGCATGTAGCTGCGTCATGATCACTTCAGCAGCTGACACGCCTTCGCCCTCATGAATATCAACAGGTATACCGCGCCCATTATCACTAACTGTGACAGAGCCATTTTTATTTAAAATCACTCTAACTAAGTCACAATGACCAGCTAGTGCCTCATCAATTGCATTGTCGACCACCTCATAAACCATATGGTGAAGCCCTGAGCCATCATCAGTGTCACCGATATACATACCTGGTCTTTTTCTGACAGCTTCAAGTCCTTTTAAAACTTTAATTGAATCAGCTGCGTATTCTTCTTGATTAACTTCTTCTTTATTTGACATGTTTATCTCTAATGTGATAAAAAATTGATGCAATCACTATACTATAGGGTTATAGTTTTTTAAAGCAAAACTTACTAATAATTATTTGGAGAAGATTATGTCTCAACTTACTTACAAACCATTAAAAAATGTTATTGATAATTACGACTTATTTTTAATCGATTTGTGGGGAGTTATTGTTGAAGGCGAATATTTATATCCCAGCGTTATTGAATCAATAAATGAAATTATAGCAAAAAAAAAGGTTATTTTTTTAACTAATGCACCAAGGCCTAATTATGTCCTTACTAAAAAGTTAGAATCTTGGGGATTAAATAACATAACTGCTGATAAAATTATTTCATCTGGTGATGTTGCTAGGCAATTGATAAAAGATCATCAGGCAACAAAAAATACTAAGGTCAAAATATTTCATTTAGGTCAAGATAGAAATGAAGATATTTTGCTAGATATGGATTATGAGTTAGTAACTAACATTGAACAAGCTGATATTTTCTTGCTGAGTCTATATCGAGATGATCATGAAAATATTGATGAATTTAATCAATTATTAGAAAAAGCAGCCAAATTACCAAATCTTTATAATATCTGCTCAAATCCCGATGTAACGATTCCATATCAAAACACAGTGCGTTATTGCTCTGGATATTTCGCAAATATTATTGAACAACATAACGGTAAGGTATTTTATACAGGTAAACCGAAAACTTTAATTTATGATAGAGTTTTTGAGCTTCATCAAACTACACCAAAGAATCGTATTTTAATGATTGGTGATACGTTTGAGACTGATATTTTAGGCGCTAATGATAGCGGTATCCACTCTGGATTAGTACTGACTGGTAATTCAGCAAAAATTCATGGATTACATACTACGCTTGATGATAAACTTATTGCTTTGTCAAATCATGTAAAAAAAGTGAACATGACACCTACTTTTATAACTAGCTTTACATAAATAATGTTAGATCTTTTAGGCAAACACATTATTAATAATAAAAAAGAATCAAAGCAACTAGCACAACATATTGCTATCAATCTAAAACCTAATGAGATATTGGTTTTTAGCGGTGACCTTGGTGCTGGCAAAACTTTTTTTTGCCAAAATATTATTAAACAATTATGTGGTCAGCAAACTAACGTCACCAGCCCTACTTTTAATTTATTACAAATATACGATTATCAACCAACTTGCTCAATTTATCATTACGATCTATATAGACTAAAATATTTAGATGAAATATATGAACTTGGCATTGAAGAAGCCTTTACTAATAATATTTGTCTAATCGAATGGCCAGAAATTATTAAGACAATTTTACCAGACAAAACTATTTATATTGATATTAAAACAATTAACCTAAGTAAACGAGAAGTTTTAATTAGTGTCTAAATTGCCACTAATTCTCTGTGAAGGTATTGTATATCGTATTATTACTATGCAATAATAAAATAGGAGCATTTATGCTAGATTCTTAGCCTTGCGTGAGAATGACAATGTCTAAAAATTTATACTCACTTCATCCTAAATTACTACACGCCAAACTCTTTCTATAAACTGTCGTAAAGCCATCTCATTTTTGACATGTATTTTCTTAACGCTTCTTAGATTTGTACAAATTTCTTCTCATTCGTCGGTTTTAATGTAATAATTTATATGGTAGTTGTATTTGCTTGAACGCAAACACGCTAGCACATTTTCTTATATATTTAAATTTCCTTCACGGAACCTAAAAAAATAAGAGAAGTTGTGTTTTTTATAAATATTAAAATAGGAGATTCTTATGGCACCGAGCATAAAAGATAATCCAGATTATAATTTACCCGTAAAAGATGCTAAAAAATTAGATAAAGAAATCACAAAAGCGGTAAAAGAAATTAATAAAATGATTAAATCTGAAAGTAAAAAAGATGAAAAAGACCATATAGTCGGATATGTAAAAAATAAATTGGAGTTATCTGATAAAAAAAATCCCAATATCAAGTCATTTAACGATTCACCTTTGTTTAAAAAGTCAGAAAAAAATCAACCTATTAATATTGAAAATGTTAAGCAGCGATATGCAGATTTACAAAAATTTAATGCAGAAATTAATGGCAAACTAAAGCAACGTAAAGACGCATTGAAGCCCATCTATAAAAGTCAGGTTGACAATCAGAAAATTATCAATAATTTGACATCTTCGATTAAACAGCAGCATCATGCAATGGTGTCAAAAGATGAAGTAAAAACAGAAAAAAATAATAAAATTACAAAAAGTGAAAAAGAACAAGCCCAATCAATAGGAAAGAGTTTAAGGCAAAAATTAGCGAACATAGTCCCTTCGCCAGTAAAAAAATTAGTTACAAAGGCGCGGGGAAGAGGAGAATAAAATAAAAAGACAATTATTTGATAGATTACTCTTGTTAACATGTTACATAAAAAATATTACAATACATTAAAATATTTATTATTGTAAATATTTTAAGTCTGTAATATATACTAAAAATAAGAGAAGTTTTGTTTTTTTATAAATATTAAAATAGGAAGTTTTTATGGCAGGCGAATTATCAGAAAAAGATATAGAAAAATTAAATAAAAAAATCGAAGAGTCATTGAAAAAAATTGTTAAGATGGGTAACAAGAACCAGGAATTGCTGGAATTAAAACAAGAGCATTTTGGTAAGGGGCTCAACACAATAAAGGGAGCAAAAGAGCTATCAGATAAAATTCAAATATTTAACAATTTGAATAAAGCAGCCTTAACAAGGCTATCTGAATTACGAGTCAACGAAAGACACACTTCCGATCCTGAAAATAAAAAGTTAATTCAAAAGCAAATTAAACAATACGAATATATTCAAGCTGTTGCTTCTTCAATTAAAAATAAGGAACAACAATTAAGATGGAAAAATGTATTAAAACCAGAAACAAAAAGAACTCCATACGAGACAAAACAATTTAAAAATGCGGGGAATGAACGCACTACAAAAGCTGAGATAGAAAAAACTAAAAAAAATGAACAAAAACTAAATAAAACAATTAGAAATTTCGAAATTAAAGATGATCCCGTGAAGTATGCAAAAGAAGCGGGAAAGAGCTTAAGACAAAAATTGGCTAATATAGTCCCTTCGCGAAAAAAAGCAGCAGGAAACAAAGATCATGGAATAGGATAATAAAAAAGCAATTTTTAATTGCCTATCCAAAATTAAAATTATTCATTGCCCAGAATATTATCATTCTTGTTGGAATACTACATAATAAATATTATCATATATATTAAAATATTTATTATTATAAATGTTTCAAGCCTATAATATATACTAAAAATAAGAGAAGTTTTGTTTTTTATAAATATTAAAATAGGAAGTTTTTATGATACCCGACATAGATAAAAAATATTATGACTTACCAAAAGAAAGCGTTGCACAATTGAATACAAAAATTGAAGAGTCATTGGATAAAATTGCTAAGATTGCTAGGAATAACGATAGCTTGATACAATTAAAAAAAAAGCATTTTGGCAAAACAAATGAAGAAAAAAATCAAGTCCTCAATCTATCAGCATCAAAAAAAATTAAAAAATTTCAAGCATTTAAAAAGGAGGGTAATCAAGTATTAAGCAACTTATTAGCAGATAAGAAAACTATAGATATCAAACCTAAACAGTATAAGAAAACTGCTGTGGATGCTAATAAAAAGGGAATTAAAGATTATAAATATATTGAAGCTATTGCATCTTCAATTGACATTAAGCATGATCAATTAGCATTAAAAAATTGTTTAGCAAATGAAAAATTTGAAACACCCGAAAGAAAAACTCATATAGAAAATTTGCTAAAATTAAATGAAAAACGAGAACAAATTCTAAACAAAGAAATTAAAAAATTTGAAATTAAAAGTGAGCCAGTTAAGCATGCAAAACAAGCAGCAAAAGAAGTGGGAAAGAGCTTAAAACAGAAATTGGCTAATATAGTCCCTTCGCCAATAAAAGAAGCAGCAAACAAAATTCGGGGAAGAGGATAATAAATATTTTAAGAAAATTATTATATTTATGGTTTTTAGTTTTAGTAAATTCTGGATGGACACGCGCTTTTAGCGTTCACCATGACGATTTTGTTTCCGTTTATAAACTATAGAATACTAACTTTCTTTAAAAATCAAAATCCAACTGAAGTTTACTATAACTATGAAATTCTGGTGTCTTTAATTTTAAGCCATGATAGCATAAACCCAATTGCCATTACAGCTATTGAAAGCCAAATTAAACTAATAAATGGCTGATAATATATTCGAGCATGCACTATGTCCTTGTCAACGCGGCTAATCACCGCGTATAAATCATAAAAGATAAAAGAAAAAATATCAACTTCTTGCGATAGACTATTTTCAACTTTATATAATCTATTTTCAGGCTTTAGAAAGATAATATTATTATGATCTTCAATTTTAAATATAGCAATTTGACGATAATAATTATTATTCTGAGAAAATTTTATATCATCTAATTTAATTGATAAATTATGCTCTTTTTTTTCATCACCAATTTTGCCAATAAATTCTATCTCTCGTGATAGATTACAATTTAACGTCACAAAGAGGGCGAGCAGACCAAAGCCAAAATGACCTAAAAAAAGAGAGGATTTTCCTATAGTAATATTTTGACTAAAATATTTTGTCTCAATAATTAAATAATCAAGCATCTGCAATATTAAAAAGAGTGCACTAAAGCATATACAAGACTCTATAATATTAAATGAGGTTTTCGATTTAATAATCATTAACACTAGGATACTTACAAATACTATACATCCATTTCTAACCCACCATTTTCTATTCAGGCGCGGCGTGATTGATGCAAGCAATATAATAGGCACAAATATAGGAATAAATATTTTATAAAAATAATTAGGATCAATAACAATATCGATGCTGAAAATCATGAAACAATAAATTGGATATAATAAAGCAATAATTAAGCTACCAAGAGCAATTAGCCAAAAAATATTACCAAGCAAAATAAGTGTATTACCTATTTTTTCTTCTGAATTTGTCGTCAATAAATATTTTTTCCTGACAAAAAAATATGTAAATGAAATTACTGTCAATATGAAACAAATAATAAAAATGAATAAGCCTCTCTGTGGTGAAAAGGCAAAAGAATGTACTGAGGTGATGATACCACTTCTTACTATAAAAGTTCCATAAATAATGCTTAAAAAACTCAGGATCGACAAGGAGATGATCCATCTCAAATATAGGCCATTTCGACTATATACAATAAAAAAATGATGTAATGCAATGCCTATAATCCAAGGCAGGATCGATATATTTTCTACTGGATCAAAAAACCAATATCCTCCCCAACCAAGTTCACGATAAGCCCACCAAGAACCAAGACCAATACCAATTGTTAACAATATGAGCGCCATCGTCAGAAATTTACGACTGACTTGTAGAATCTCACTCGCCTCATTTGGTTTATATAATAAAATTAATGCACTAACAAATATTGGTGCAAAGCAGACATTACCAAGATATAAAATTGGTGGATGAATTGATAAAGCCATGTCTTGTAGCATTGGGTTTAAGCCCATGCCAACAGTGGGAGTAAAAGAAAAAATCTCAAAAGGGTTGGAAGTAAATATTACAAAAGATAAAAATAATAAATGAATAAATGCAAAAAAAGATCTAGCAAAATTTTTAGCATCATCAGAATATTGGGCTATATAAATATATATGTAATTCACCAAACCAAGCAGACCGCACCATAGTAAAATTGAACCTTCATGACTTGCCCAAGCAGCAGCTATTTTGAATATAATAGGAAGTTCTAAACTAGAATTCAGAAAAACATTTTTTAAACTAAAATCAGAGATCAAAAAAGCAAGTATAAGTAACAAAATGCTTGCAAATGGCGCGTGTGCACTAATAAAGAAGAAAATTTTTTGTATTTTATTTCTGGCGAAAATTGTAACACCAGAAGAAATAACTCCCAATATTAACAATGCATGGCCAATAATACTAATCACTATCTGCGCCTGTATCTTCTTGCACTATAACCTTGACAGACTTAATACTATTATCATTTTTTTTCTTAACTATCATTTTTAAGTTTTTATAATTTAAAAACTCACCTTGATTAGGAATTTTCTCCATATGATGAGTAATAAAACCACCAATAGTAATTGCTTCCATTTCTGAAATTTGCCAATTTAATTCTCTATTTAAATCGCGAACTGGAGTTGACCCATCAATAATAAATATATTATCAGCTAATTTTGAGATTTTAACTTTGGTTAAGTCATGTTCATCATATATCTTACCAACAATAACTTCTAGAATATCTTCAAGTGTTATGATTCCTTGCAAATCACCATATTCATCAACAACAAAGGCTAAGTGAGTCTGACCTTCTCTGAACATATGTAATTGTTGAATAACTAAAGCACTATCAGGAATAAAAATTGGTTTACTAAGCAACTTGCTGATATCAATCTCATTTAAATTGCCCTTACAATTATGAATCTTGCTCATTAAATCTTTTACATGCAAAACTCCGATAATATTGTCAGGCGTTTCTTGCCAAAAAGGAAACCTACTATGAGGGGATGCAAAAACTTCTTTAATAATTTTTTCTGTTGGAGTATTAAGATCAATTGCAATTACTCTACTTCGATGCACCATGATATCAGAAATTTCCATATTTCGAATATCCAGAATACCTCCAAGCATGTCTCGGTCATCTTTATAGACATTTCCCTCATGCATGTGGTGTTCAATTACTCCCCTTACTTCATCAGCAGCTGATATTTTTTGATTTAAGTCAATGCGAAATATAAAGCAAAATCCTTTGATTATATAAGATAAGAAAATATTGACTGGCTCTAGTATCTTAAGCACTACTAATAAAGTTGGTGTTGCTGATAATGCAATTTTTTCAGATTTAGCTACCGCAATTGCTTTTGGAATTACTTCTGAGAATACTATAATTAAAAATGACATGACAATTGCTGAAACGATTGTTCCCATATCATCACCTAGTATTTCAATAAAAACACTAGTTGAGATAGTAGTACATAAAGTATTTGCAATACTGTTACCAACCAAGAGAGTGCTAATTACTTTGTCTTTTATTTTTAAGATGCCTAAAAGCGACTCTGCTTTTTTGTTTCCTTCTGACTTAAGTTTTTGAATATACCCTGGAGATGTAGCGGTTATGGCGGTTTCTGCAGCAGATATTAATGCTGCAACTCCAAGCAGAAAGACGACTAAAGATACAACAATGAAAAGCATTAATTTATTTTTTAAAAAAATTAGTTACTGAATGTAATTTAATTGATATTATCACTTAAATAAAAAAATATTCAAGCGATATACAAAAAGGATTAATTATATGTCAAAAGATAACGAGCTTCAAGAGCTATTACAAAATACTTACTCAACTAAAAGAGCAACTGTGGATAAAATAGAAGAAATTCTATATAAACCCATACAAGTTCTTGATCATGGCTTTGTCAGAGTTGTTGACTATATGGGTGATGATAGCTCTATTGTTCAAGCCGCACGCGTGTCATATGGACGTGGTACTAAAAAAAGTTTAGAGGATAAAGGCTTAATTAATTACTTGATGCGCCACAGCCACACTACTCCTTTTGAAATGTGTGATATAAAATTTCATATTAAACTACCAATTTTTATTGCAAGACAATGGATTCGCCACAGAACTGCTAGTGTGAATGAGTATTCAGCTCGCTATTCAATTTTAACAAATGAATTTTACATGCCAGAAAAAATTCATTTAAGTCCTCAATCTAAAATAAATAAGCAAGGCAGAAGTACTGATGTTTTGCCTGATGATGTTGCCAATAAGGTTCTTGCTATTATGAAAGAAGATGCAACTAATTGTCACCGAAATTATATTAAAATGATGAATGAAGATGAACAGGGCAATGTCATCGACGAAAACACAGTTGGTATTACCAGAGAACTTGCGCGAATAAATTTAACATTAAATACTTATACAGAATGGTATTGGAAAATTAATTTACATAATTTATTGCACTTTCTAGCGTTAAGAGCAGATAGTCACGCTCAATATGAAATTAGGGCTTATGCAAATGTAATGCTTGATATCGTTAAAGATTGGGTACCTTTTGCATATGATGCTTTTGCTGAGCATAGAATGCATGGCACTCGCATATCTAAAAAAGGTATGGAAGTTATTCGCAAAATGATTGATGGAGAAGATGTAACTCAAGAAACAAGCGGCATGAGCAAAAGAGAATGGAGTGAGCTTATGGAGTGTGTTAAAAAATAACTTAACGCTAATTATGGATAAGCTTTGCAATTCATTACTGGGGTTAACTTAATAACTTCTTGAGTGACAATAAATATTCATCTCAAGAAGTTATTTTTTGAATTTATAGCGATTTAGCTTGGAGTTTAGGTTAAGAGTGAAAGCGAATAACAACCTACAACTTCAATGCAAATATATGTGTATCTGGTTTACTGCCCAAAGCCTTATTATTAGCCAAGATCAACTCTTTAATTGGTATAATTTTTATCTTTTGGCAATTATTTTTTAGCACAATTGAGTCTGAAATATATAAATTTTCTATATTAGATTGATTTATTTTATCTACTGCATTTCCTGATAACACTCCATGAGTAATAAGAGCATTAACGCTGCGCGCACCATGTGTATGCAGTAATTCAGCCGCCAAGCAAACTGTACTAGCGCTATCGATAATGTCATCAACTATGAAGCAATCTTTGTCTTTGACATCGCCAATTAGACCATCAATTATGCATTCATTATTTTGCACTCTGTTTTTGTTCAGGATAGCTAAATCAACATTTAAATGATTACTATAATTTCTGGCACGCGCAATTCCACCAATATCAGGTGAGACAATAATAGCATTTTGCTTATCATTAATTACTGGCAAAAATAAATCAGTTGTGTCAATATTTGTGATCGGAATATTAAACATGCCTTCAATTTGTTTGGAATGTAAATCAAGTGTAATAACTTTTGTAATACCAGCATTTTCAATCATTTTAATGACCAAGCTGACAGAAATTGGACTATTTTTATGAAAAGTCATATTTTGCCGAGCGTAACCAAAATATGGAATTAGAGCGATAATATCTTTTGCTCCTGCGCGCTTTGCAGTATCTGCCAGAAGCAATAATTCCATTAAATTATCATTAACGGGCTGACTTGTTGATTGAATAATCATTATTTCTGAGGTAATATCGCCATGAACTTGAACCTTGAGCTCTCCATCGCTGAATTTGCTGACTTCTGTTTTTAGCAGTTCTAGATTCATTGATTCCGCTAGCTGTGCCGCTAATTTTTGGTTACTTGATCCTGGTATTATTTTCATTACAAAATTTTTATTGTTTTATGGTTTATAGGTAAGTATTGTATACCCTAGCTTTTGTAATTTCAATTTATTATGCATAAAATACTCTGTTTTGATACTTCTCATAATACATGTTCAGTTTCAATTACTCATGGTGTGAATATTCTGTCTTTTGAACAAGAAGTAAGGCCTTCAATGCAGGCAGAGCGCTTGATGGTGATGATCGAGTCAGCACTTGAGACCGCAAATATTCACTATAAAGATCTTGATTACTTGGTCACCACAATAGGACCAGGTAGCTTCACGGGAATTAGAATTAGCCTAGCTGTAGCAAATGGAATAATGCATGGCACAGGAGTAAAGGGAGTTGGGGTAACAAGTTTTGAAGCAGCGCATTTTAGATTAGTGCAGCAAATAAGAAAGTTTGATTACGCCTTTATTCTAATTAATGCATACAGAAATCAACAATATGTTCAGGTGTTTGATCAATATGCCCCAATATCTGAACCAAAACTGATGAATAATGAAAATATCTATGAATTGATTAACTTTTATCAAGGGGTTAAAGCCTGCGCTGGCAATGGTGCAAAAGAAATTTATAATCAAATTAAAAATATTGAAGATTTAATGATTTTGCCAAGATTCCCTATAATTAAAGCAATGCATATTGCTAATTTCGCCAAGAAAAAAATATTTAATAATCAGATCAATAATATCGAGCCACTTTATATCAGACCACCAGATGCAATTCCTGCCAAGGATTTAAAAAAATAAGTAGGAGTTAGTTTTACCCCTACTTATATTTTAAATTATATATTATTTTTTTATTAAATTAGATCTGCATCATCTTCAGAAATGTTGCCAATAGCTTCAACGACTAAATTATCTTGGTCATTATAATTAATGTCTAGAATATTCTCTTGGTCATTAGCAATATTATATTCAACATACGCTTTAATAAGACTGATTTTGAAACTTTGAGGTAATGATAATTTGAGTAATGGCTCCAACATAACTGCATAACCATTTTCCAATAAATCAGTTAGATTAGATTTTATAATAGCCAAATTTGCTTTAAAAATTTGATTGTTTAAATTATCAATTTGAGTATCTGTTAATGTAATTTCGCCATTTAAAAATTTGGTTACATCGTAGTTAAAGTCATAACCCGAATCATTATAGAATTGAATAACTTTATCTATTACTTCTTTATCACCTAGATTGTTAAATGATCCGTTGCATTTCTGTACAATCAAATTGATTAAGGTGAGGGGAGTTAAATCAAATGCAGCAGATTGGATATTTGAAAAGATCCCGTCAAATATTTTTTTGCTTTCTTCGGAATCCTTTTTTACCTCATTTTTAGCTAGATAACATGCGTATCTGCCAGCAAATAAATCTTGGTCGTAACTGGTGATATTATCAAACTCGCCTTTTTCTAAATGTTCATCAATTTCTTCAGCTGAAATCAATAATTGTGTTATATTTTTGTTATTACAAAGTGCCAGTGCTATCAAGTCATCTCTTAGTGAAGAGAAATCAATTTTTGCACCATGTGTAAGCAGGAATTTTGTTATATCCATATCCTTATACTGTACAGCGTCAAATAGAGGAGTGTGACCAAAATTATCTTCAACATTAACGTCTGCACCATGTTTAACGAGTAACTCGACAGCATCAAGATCCTTAGAGAATATTGCTTGAAATAAAAGAGTTGCGCCACTTTCTTTGTATACATAATTAATATCTTGGACGTTCTTAAGTAGCGATTTAATTTTTTCCTTGTCATGACTTTTTATTGCGTCCAATATATCTTCATTAACTAGGGTTGACTGATTTGTATCTGTGTTTCTTTTCATAATTTTATTTTTTTAATTAATATAATATTATTACTGTCCTAACATAAAAAAAACTATACGTAAAGTTGATTAATAAAAATTAGCCATGTTTTGAGGATTTCATGATTAAAGAATTAAATTTAATCTCTTACTTTTAATTTGATTTGTTATAGAAATATAAAGCTACCAGACTTGGAATTCCATAAAAGCAGCCAAAGGTATAAAAAAATAAGTAGGAGTTAATTTTACCCCTACTTATATTTTAAATTATATATTATTTTTTTATTAAATTAGATCTGCATCATCTTCAGAAACAGCATCGCCAGCAACTTCAACAACTAAATTATCTTGGTCAGAGCAATCACTGTCTGTAATATTCTCTTGGTTATTAGCTATATTATATTCAGCGTAGGCTTTAATAAGACTGATTTTAAAACTTTGAGGTAATGCTAATTTGAGTAATGGCTCTAGCATAGCTGCATAATACCCCTTGTCTAATAAATTAGTCAGATTAGATTGCAGGATATCCAAATTTATTTTGAAAATTTGTTTTTTTAAATTATCAATTTGAGCATCTGTTAATTTAATTTCGCCATTTAAAAATTTTGTTACATTATCTTTAAACGTACAACCATCATAAGGACTAATAAGCTCATTTATTATGTTTTCATCCGCTAGATTGTCAAATAATCCGTTGCATTTCGTTT
>RXKF01000024.1:0-4104 GCA_003963235.1 Rickettsiales bacterium | reverse complement strand
ATCTGCCAGCAAATAAATCTTGGTCGTAACTGGTGATATTATCAAACTCGCCTTTTTCTAAATATTCATCAATTTCTTTAGCGTCTTCTAATAATTTTACTATTTGTTGATTTTTCTTAAACGATTGACGAAACATTTTATTAATATTTGCTATAGAAAAATTAATATCTGTGCCATTTTCAAGCAGTAATTTGACTATCTCTATATTTGTGCTCTCTATTGCTTTAGTTAGAGGGGTGTAACCAAATTTATCTACAACATTAACATCTGCACCATTTTCGAGCAGTACTTTGAAAATAGCTATGTTGTGTATATAAAATATAGGAGTAGCGCCATGCATATTTAGAAAATTAACGTCTGCACCATTTTCGAGCAGTAATTTGAAAATAGCCATGTTTTGATAAATTATTGCTCTAAATATAGGAGTATCGCCATCTTTATCTACAATATTAACATCTGCACCATTTTCAAGCAGTAACTTGATAAGAGATGTATTTTGAAAACGTATTGCGTAAATTAGAGGAATATCACCAAAGTTATCTACAATATTAACGTCTGCACCATTTTCGAGCAGTAATTTGACACAATCTGTCTCTCTAACACGTATTGAAAAAAATAGAGGAGTTTGACCAAATTTTTCTACAAAATTAACATTTGCATTACTTTTAATTAGTAGATCGATAATATCCGTTGTTGAATAACGTATTGCAGAAAACAGAGGAGTGCCGCCATGCTTATCTATAAAATTAACGTTTGCACCTTCCTTAATTAGCAATTCAACTTTTACCCTGTCAACAGTTACCTTGGCTTCATTCACGATCGCTTTGAGTAGAGCTTTATTTTTTGTTTTAACTACATCAATATTATTTATATTTCCTGTCATAATTGTATTTTTTTTGAATTATATAACGAGACAATATATTAACATAAAAAACATGTTTAATAAAAATTAACTCTGCACCTAATTCGCTTTCTTATAAAAATATAAAGCTACAAGACTTAGAATGCCTGTGGAGATGATGTAGTAAACGCTTGAGGTTATTGTTCCTGTATTTTGAACTATAGATTCGATAATGTACGGGGCAGTGCCACCAAATAAGCTGGTTGCCATATTATATGAAATTGAAAGTGCAGTGCTGCGCACATTTGTCGGAAATAATTCAGCTTGCAGAGCTGGTTCTGGTCCAATATAGACAGCTGCCAATATTGCAATAATAATATAAGCAATTACTACCGATGCAAAACCTGCATTTTCAAATATTTGTAGCAAGAACGGTGTGAATAAAATGATACATATTATATTAATTACAAATATTTTCTTGCGACCAATTTTATCAGATAACCAACCAGCGAAAATTGTAACAAAAATCATTATCACATAACAAGAATTAACAAGATATGTTACCGCATCTTCAGCAAAGCCTCGATTGAGTTTTAAGTAAGTTATCAGATATATTGCTTCTAGGTAAAAGATAATAGAGCCAGTCGCATTAATAAAAATCGAGATTAGCATATCAGACCAATGATGCTGAATTGCATGTTTAACAGGCGATTTAATAATGAGTTCTTTTTGCTTTAGATCTTCAAATAATGGAGTTTCGTCTGTGTTATTTTTAATATAAATTCCAACAAAGAAAACTATAATTCCTAATATAAACGGCACTCTCCAGCCCCAAGAATCAAAAGATTCTGCTGAAATACAATTTTTGATAATGAATGAAACTAATGACCCCAGCAAAATTCCCATGCAAATACTAGCCATAGGTATGCTACCAATGAGCCCTCTATACTTAACTTCACTATGTTCAATCGTAAATGATACAGAGCCAGTCAATGCTCCACCCATGGATAAGCCTTGCAGCATACGTACGATAATTACTAAAATGGTCGAGACTAGCCCCCATGACTCATATGTCGGGATAAAACCCATCGCCGCAGTTGGAATCGCCATACACATAATGGCAGAACTAAGCGCTTTTTTGCGGCCGAATTTGTCACCAATAATGCCAAAGAAAATCCCCCCAATTGGCCTTACTAAATATCCTACTGCAAAGACCAAGAAGGCGTGGAGCAGGGCAACATTCGGGTCATCATTTGGAAAAAACTTCATACCAATAATAGGAGCAAATAAACCAAATAGAGCGTAATCATACCACTCGAAACTATTGGCTATTGCTCCTAGAAATATTAGCTTTTTCTTATTCATTCACTCTTATTCAACTGCTTTTTTTCTGAATATATTATAAATAATGTAGATGGAATCACTACTAGTGAGCCAATAATGGTTGCTTGAGTCGGAATTTCCTGAAATACCAAATAAGCAATTACTGCAGAGACCACCAATTCAAAATAACGATATGGTGCAAGCGCAGTTGCATCAGCCAGAGCAAAAGCTTTAAGCAAGAAGAATAAAATTAAGTTAGCACTAGCGCCTAAAATAAATAATAATAATAATTCTTCCATCGTTGGCGTAATCCAATATTGCATTGCAAATGGTAGCGCAAGAAGAGCGGTAATCATCGCTGAGTAAAATAACATGCTGATCATTGTTTCTTGAACTACAAATTTCTTATTTATAATATCCAATATTGCAAATGAAACTGCAGCAACAATAAATACAAGAATATTTGGATTAAAATCAGAGGCACTTGGATTGAGGGTAATAACCAACCCAACAAAAGCTACCACGGTGACCAACCATCTTTGCCACAAAATATTTTCCTGTAAGAAAAACACTCCAAGAACAAGAACAAATAGAGGAATGGTAAAGCTAATAACAGTGGCGGTTGTCACTGGTGCAATTGAAAGACCGTAAGTCCAGCCAGCAATCCCTAAAAATAGCAATAATCCTCTAAAAAAATGTATTAAAGGACGCGTTGTTTTCAGTGTAACGTTTCCAAAATATAATACAAATGGAATGAGCGTCATAGTGCCAAACATAAACCTGAAAAAAGTAATTTCATAACTATGAAGGCGCATGCCCGCATATTTAGATATCACATCATTGAGTGAGCTGCTCATTAAACTTAAAATAAACCAGCATACTCCTATAAAATACGAACGAACCTTTACATTCATTTTAAAAACTCATATTATTTTATTAAAAAGATATTTCAACAAGAGACAAGATATAGCTAAAACAAAAATTAGTGAAGTAATTTTTTAGAGTAATCTCTGTTATATTAATCACACTAAATGATCTATAATGAAAAATTAGCGTTTATTATATTATTTCTCGGTAGGCAATTATATGGTTTTTAGGTTAAAATGCAACTAATAGATAACATATTATAATTAATAAAATCATTTTAGTTTGGAGACAAAAACTTATGAAAATTTCAAAAATCCTAAAAAATATATCGCTAATATCATTATTAACAATGTCTTCTGCAATAGCTGCACAAGACAAACCCTATAACATTAGCTATGAAAATGAAGGACAAATGCTTTTCAAAATGCGTGGTGCGTATGCAAATGTTAAATCAAAGCCAAAAAAATATTCAAGCGATGTTGCTGCGCTTGAAAAGCCAGGTGAGTTAGTATCATCTAGCTATGGTGCAGACGGAGCGGTTACCTATTTCTTTATGGATAATGTGGCTGCTGAATTATCTGCAGGTTTTAATGTCCTTAGAGTTAAAAAATCATCATTAATAAATGCAGCAAGCAAACTCGGCAATGGCAGAGGCAAAATAGATAAAAATAATGATATTTATATGGTTCCCGTAACAGCAACGCTGCAATTTCATGTTGCGCCATTTGGAGCAATTAGACCATATGTTGGTGGTGGGTTTCATGGCTCGTATATGTATTCACGCACTAATGGATTGAATGTTGGGAATGGATTTGGTGCTGTTGCTCAAGCTGGTGTTGATATCTTTGCTAAGAATGATACATTTTTTACTTTTGATGTCAGACAACATTTTCTACAAACAAATTTAACATTCAAAAGAAACTTGCTTGGTAATAGAGAAGTAAAGTCTAAAGTAGCTTGGAATCCTTTGATTGTTTCAGCTGGTATTGGTTTTACGTTCTAATTGAATATAACCTGTCCGACCGCCAAAACTCTTCTAAGCGTTTAAAATAAAGGGGTATAGCATCAGGGTC
>RXKF01000076.1 GCA_003963235.1 Rickettsiales bacterium | reverse complement strand
AGAACTAAAAGATATACCAAATCTTTCACCATGATCACTGATTCTCTTACTTTCCTCTTTAACAAACATTTAATAACAACTCTTATTTAGCAATGCCAGCATATAACTAATTTTTTGCTTGAAAAATGAAATTCATGCTGTTATAAATTACCTGTTTTTAAATCAGTTTATTAAAAAACACTTTTGCGCCCTTAGCTCAGCTGGATAGAGCAACGGATTTCTAATCCGTAGGTCAGAGGTTCGAATCCTTTAGGGCGCGCCAATTAATCTCTTTTTTTCATTTTATAAAGATTATCCAATATGATTGTTAATGTTATTTGCATGAAGTGGGGCACAAAATATACTGCAACAGACGTGAATATCTTACATTCAATGGTTAAAAGACATCTTACTATTCCACATAGATTCATTTGTCTTACTGATGATATTAGTAACATAAATTCTGAAATCGATTGCTTTGATTTACCTCAAATTGATGTTCCAATCGAAAAAGATGTATCGCCATGGCGAAAACTTGGTATGTTTTCTGATAAAATTGGTGACTTATCAGGCAAGGCTCTGTTTCTTGATCTTGACATTGTCATTATGGATAATATTGATTGTTTTTTTACTTATTCAGATAAATTCACAATAATTGAAAATTGGACTCAAAAGGGCCAAGGGATTGGTAATTCATCAGTTTATTGTTTCACTATAGGCGCTCATAGTGATGTAATTGATTATTATAAAAATAATATTGAAGAAGTTACTAACGCATTTAGTAATGAGCAAATTTATCTCTCAAAAAAGATCAAAGATATTGAGTTTTGGCCAGATTCTTGGTGTAAAAGTTTCAAAAGACATTGCCTTCCTCCATATATAATACGCTATTTTCAAGCTCCATATCAGCCTCAGGATGTAAAAATTGTGGTTTTTCACGGAAATCCAAAGCCTGAAGATGCCATCACTGGTGGATTTTTCGGTAATATTTGGAAATACGTCAAACCAACCAAATGGATTGCTGAAAATTGGCGTTGATTTATTTTGTTTACTAGACTTGATGTGTGCTTCATCCTAACGAAGTCTGAAACCTATTGGTGTATTCCCCGCGCGAGTAATGGGCTTGATGTCATTGAGCTCAGGCGGGTGTAGATCCAGAAAAGTAGCGTATATGATAGATTCTTAGTATATGATAGATTCTTAGCTTTGCGCGGTAATGACAAAGCATTGAACAATTTGCATAAACTTCAACTGAAGCTTACTATAATTTTTCTAGTTTTTCCTCGCATCCTTGATGTTAATCCTCACACGAAGCTACTCTATATCGCACTCCTTCTCGCACGCTCGTTGTCCTCCCCGTGAAGGCTGGGATCCACTTGTTAATGCAGTTTTTTCTGGATTGCCGTCTGCACGGCAATCACATGTTAGGTGAAGATGTCGAAACTCAAGTATACAAAACCTACAAACAAAGAAATCAGCGCAATATTTAACGGCTACTCAATTTTATTATATTAGATTTCGGTTATTTCAGGACAATCACCTAAATTTTCAACTTCATCTGTTGCATCTAAATGTAAAGATTCAATATTTGGTATTTCTACTTCCTCTATTGGTAGTAACGCTTTTTGTTCACTAATAGTTAAATGACAAAGTAATGGGTTAGACAGTGATTCTATATCATAATCATTAATGTATTTTTCACAAAGTAGCTTTAATTTGTCTAGATATACTGAAAAAAATTTGGTTAGCTCAATTATATCACATTTATTCTTTAAAGTTTGACCTTCTCCTTTCATATATTCTGGTAGATAACCTATTGTTGAAGTTTGATCTAAATATTTAAGGAAATCGATAATTTTATTCTCTTTTTTCTGTAAAGTTGGAATTACCTCAGTTGTCCAATTTTTCCGCATCCAATCATTTACAGCTTTCTGTTCGGTGGTACAAAAAGTTCCAACCTTAAATAATTTATTTTTAATGGAGTAATATTCTTTCATCACTAAAGACTGCCCAACTTTATTTGTCATGGCTACAAACTGATTTAATAATTGTTCTTGGCCAACACTAACCTGAACTTGCTTTTTATGATGTTCTAACATAGCAGCTATTGCAACTTGGGATGTCTCAATAAATTCAATATATTTTTTAAAGAATACATGATCACCTACCTCGTCATTCTCACCGACAACGCCCTTCTTATTTTCCCAATTTTCAATATTTTGAGCAATTTGTTCATCGCTCACACACGATGCATAAGGTACACCGTTTTCGATAAAATATTTAAAAGCCTGTTGACCTTTTTCTATTTCTTTAATCAATTCTTTTATTGTTTTATAGTCAAATTCATTTGGATTAAATAAAATCACAGGATCAAAACCATGTTTCATTAATTCTTTATTTAAAAGCAGATAAATCATTCTGCAATTACCATCTGCAAAAAAGTGCATACATTCTATATCTTGAATAAATTGAACAATTACTTCTAATTTATTTAAAGATGGTTTGACTACATTTTGTTTATATTGATTATGAAGTGTATTATAATGTTTGATTTTTTCCTCATAAGACCACTCTGTAGCAATTTCAAAAAATCTAGAATCATTTTGTATTATTTTCCAAGGAACTGCTTTCGATTTTACAAATTTTTTAATTTCACTTGCTCTTTTATTAACCCAATTCAATTCATTTTTAACTGGACGTGCACCAAAAATTCTACTTCCTTCTAACATGTAATTTGGTGAAAGATGTAAGTAATCTTGAAATGGGTATGCTGAAT
>RXKF01000037.1:17167-20592 GCA_003963235.1 Rickettsiales bacterium | reverse complement strand
TCCTATATTTTCTATTTTTATCTTCTTAATATTAGTTTCTATTTAGCTCATTTTCCTTTCTTTCCTAATTATGGATATGCTTTGCTTATCCATAATTAGCGTTACAAATTCTTCTAGGCTTTCTGGATTGCAACCTTCGCGGCACTGACATTGGTGGTTAGAGTGACATCGTACTCCCTTGATTGTCAGTTACGATAAGGAAGAGTAGCAAAAAAAAGAGTGAGAGGCATTGAGCCCCTCACTTTGATTGTTAATATTATAAAATATTTGTTTATAATATCCTAGAAATTAACACGAACATTCACTGAACCATTCACACCAACATATTTTTTAGCATAAGTAGTATCAGCATAAACACCATAATCCATCATGTTATATGAGAATTTCAAGCCGCCACCAACACCATAATGAGTTTTTGTTGGTTTTGATTTTTCTTTTAAGTCTCTTAATCCATTAACTTTTGAAAATGTAGTTGGATTTTTACCAATCACATCATGGCGTACTGAAGCATGAACTTCTGGAGTTACATACATTTCATTAACCATGAATGGAAGACCAGTTAATCTTAAACCACCAATTAATTCCAGCTTTTGAGCTGCTTTTTTAGTAATGGTTAAAGCTTGCGGCCCTACATTTCCAGTTTCAGTATAGCTTGTATCATTAATACGGCTATAGCCTACACCAACTGATGGAGTTAACACAACTTGGTTATTGATCAGTTTATTAAAGCCCGCTGTAGATTCAAGAGCAAAATGCATTGTAGAATATTTACCCTTTGCAATTTGATAGCCAGCAGCTCTAGACACCCTTCTATTTTCTTTATTTTCAACTCTGCTTGAACCGATCGAGGCAATATTTTGGCTAAACCAGTTATTACCCATATCAATGCTAGCATATGCTGAGAATAAAGTTGTATCAATTTTGGTTTTATCACCCTTCTTGAAGTCTTTATGATTAACTCTAGAATTAAGAGCAGTTACTGCAAGACCTAATACCATATTATCATTAACTTTAGTGTCAAAACCAAATGTTCCACCTACAGAAGTCGATTTATAACCAGATGTGCTCTTATTTTTCTTCTTAACACCATTTCCAGCAAATGGAGCCATCCATACACCATACCTAGCAGCGTCATCACCAGCAGATAGACCGTAAATTATTTCCTCAGAGCTTACTTTTCTCTGTGTTCTAGCTTTTCCATCATTTGGTCCAGTAGTATTAGTATTTGCTTTTTGTGGCGTAGTTGCTGCAGGTTTAGATGCATTTGCTCCTCCTGCCTGAGTCGTACTTCCAGTTGAAGTTGCATTTGCAGGAGTTGCATTTGCAGGAGCAGCATTTGCAGGAGCAGCATTTCCAACCGAATCCACTATTTGCGGTGGCAATGAAGATGAAGGCGTTGATGACCCTATATCTGGTGTATCTGGTGTAAAATTGAATACACTACTATCAAGTGGTATTACAAAATTATCAGACAGTCTAGAAGAAATGCTCTCTATAGCTAAATCCACATTGACAACACTTACTGCACTAGCATTATCTGATAAATTGTCAACCAATCTTACTATAGCATCCGCTCTTTCAGACGTATCTGAAATAGAATTAAAGAGGCTTTGAATTTGCTCACCCTCTGTGCCATCTATTGCATCTTCAATAGCTTGGCTATTTTCAGCAGTAGTGTCTGATGACGCGCCTATAGATGCAAGATCTGAGCTAATAACTTCAGCAGTTTTATCTTGGAAAATTAAAGCGAACTCATTATCTGTATAATCTTCTTTCCAACCGACAAAGGCACCTTTTGTGTTTATTATAGGTTTTAAATTAACCCCTTTAATCAATCGTCCATTGCCCTCTTTGCCCTCTTTTTTCACTAAAACTACTCTTGCATTATTAGCTGGCAGATTCGTTACAGTAATATCGATTGTAATATCACCATTTAAAGTAACATTTGCGCCATTACCTGCAACAAAATTACCAACATTTCCTCTATCAACAGTCGTATTTATTGTTGAAGTGGTAATAGATGAATCCCCATTTATTAATTTTAAATCATTCTCTCCAAGCGTAATTGTTGCTTCATCGATGTTTGTTTTACCTTTAAACTCAACATCTTTTTTAAGTTGAAGCTCATATCCATTCTCAACAAAAATATCCTGAGCATAGATATTTGCGTCAATTTCTGATATTGCACGAGTAACTAATCCAGGCACGTTAGCCGTTCTATCATTAAACTCTACTTCTTTAACTGATGCTGCATCCGTACCAATATCAACATTGACGTTACTTCCATAGATTCCAATTTTACCATTCCCTGCACCGCCATGTGATATTAGAGCATTATCAATGTCAATATCAAAAAATCCTGCTGTAGAATCTGCATTAGTGAATATAATAGGATTAGCAGAAGTTAAACTCCCAAAAAATCCTACCTTACCATTATCATTAACAGTTATGTTATCAGCATTCACATCTGCTAATATTGCCTCAGCATTTGCATTAATATTTAAAGTTTCTGTAAATACGCCATCTACACCGTGAGTTCCTGCAATAACTTTAGCACGAATATTAACTATTTTGAATTTCTCTCCAGCAGTACCAATCGATTTTACTTTAGGTCCATTAACATTGAAATTAATTGTTCCTTCGTCATCGTTTTCAGTTGTAATTGTTGCCTCAAAGTCTGGTGTATTTAAATTTATAGTTTTATCACCATTCACATGAAGAGTACCGAAATCACGAATGGCGCCAGTAATAGTTTGATCTTTATTGACTGTTAATTTTGCATTTGTTATGCCTGCAGTAATATTAGTTCCACCTAAATCAAAGGCGGTAGTAATTACATTAGCGCTTGCATTGAAATGTAAGGTATTAGCAACTAACCGATTTTTGAAATCAACTATATGTGCACCAGCAAATTCGATTTGATTGAATTTTAGATTCGCACCCGCACCAATATCCCCCTTAACTTCAATATCCGCAGCGTTAGTGAATTTTAAATTTTGATCACTTCCGTCATTAGTTCCATCTAACGATGCAACATTAACATTTCCACCAATCTGCAACGTACTAGCTCCAGCCACTTTCACCGCACCAAGTGCACTACCTGCACCACCTAAGTCACCTGATATAGTTGCACTTCCTGCAAAATCAATCATACCTGCCGCAAGGCCGCCTGCTGTGTTAAATCCACCAGTTAATATGAATCCATCTGCTGCTGTGATTTTACCTGTATCGCTAAACTCAATTTGGCCTGTATAATTTCCTGCACTTAGTTTTACTTCTGTACCAGCAGCACCAGCAATAATTTTTTTAAACACTGCAGTATCTGCAGCATCCTCAAGAGTTAACTCTCCATTATCTGCAAAGGTAATATTAGCGTTACCCCCATTTTTAATTTTCTTCGTTGTTATTTTTTTAGTATCATCAAC
>RXKF01000037.1:0-17117 GCA_003963235.1 Rickettsiales bacterium | reverse complement strand
TACTTTCTTGAATCTCTTATTAGCAGCCTCTCCAATTGTCAGAGCGCCAGCAATAGTTAATGCTTTACCTGTTGCATTAATTTCAAGTTTACCATTATCATAAGCACCACCACCTACACCCGCAGTAGAATTCGAAATTAAATTACCTATTAATGTGAATGTCGAAGGACCTGTTGCAGTATTATTCGTTAATTTTAATGTTGAGTCTTCACCCTCGAACGTTATGGTTTTACCATTATTAATATTTTTATTAACACCATTCGAATCTATTGCTAACGTCGCAGCGACAGCAGCACCAACTCCAGCAGCGGTACCAATTGTAATATTACTATCTAAAACAGAAGCATTCTTAACATCAGCAGTTCCATTTGCTACATCAAATGCAGTTGCATTGACTGTAACTAAGCTTGTTATTTCAACATTCCCCTTTGTAATAACTTGAGCTAATATATTACCATTACCAAGAGTTTTACCAGCAGCATTAGCATCTAAAATTAACTTTTTTGTACTACCATCAAGTATCACAATACCCCGTGCACCACCTGGATCAACATGATCTTGTAAAGTGAATGTACGATTTGCGCCATTAGCTTTTAATGTTAAAGATGAAGCTGCATTATCAAAAGTTATTGCATAAAGATTCACATCATTATTTGGCGTATATTGAAGATTTGCATCAGCGTCAATTGTTAGTGTTTGTGTGTTAATGTCAGTGTTCAAAGTAACAAGTTTATTTGCAGCACCAGAAATTTTTATTTCTGATAATGTATTACCACCTGCAACTCCTAAAGACCCATTATTCACTGTTATGTTTGCATTAGTTGCATTAAAGTAAATTTTACCTTTATTTGGAGCTCCTGGATTTAAATCAGCATTAAGGGTAATAGTGACATCACCTCCTGGTGCTCCTAGTACTCCTGCTGCAACCGTATTAAATTTTAGAACTGAATTAGCAGTACCAAACTTTATATGACCATTATTATCTTTAAGGTCAATTGCTACAACATTACCTGTAAATGCAAGTGTCTGCGCATTTCCAATTGTTACAAATGAATCAGCATCACCAATAGTTAATGTATCAATTGTTGCACCAGCATTTAATATCGCATCACCGCCAGAAGTTAACTGAAGCGTTTTAGTATTAACTAATCCAGTGAATGTAACATCACTTCCATTAGCACCCTCAAGTTTCACTAAATTTAATGCATTACCAGCACCAATTGCGCCAGTAACTGCGCCTATACCTGCAAAATTAAGTGTACCATTACCAGCAGCATTATTAAGAACAGCTCCATTTATTGTTTTATCATTAACAACATTCACAGTACCATCCTGACCTGCAAAATTTATGTCACCAAAAAGATTATGCTCTAAAGTAAGTACACTAGCAGCAGTAAAATTAACAGCAGCCGCTTTTGTTTCGCCTTTAAGAGTAACCGTCTTACCAGCAGCACCTTTTAAATTAATTGCAGTAATCTCCTTAGCAGCACCAATTTCGCCAGTAACCTCACCATCACCCGCAAAATTCAGGGTACCAGCAGCTAATGCACCACCAGCACCAGCACCAGTGTTATCCACAGTACCTGTTATTGTTTTACCATCAGCAACATTCACGACACCAGCCTTTTGAGCAAAATCTATTGCTACTGCTGCACCACCACCACCGATACCGATAAGATTATGGTTTACATTCAATGTTCCATCTGCACCGAAAGTAACAGCGTCAGCTTCCGATGCTGCGCCAAGAGTAACTTCAGAATCATCATGATTAATATTAATATCGTCAATTATTCCACCATTTGATAATATCGCATCACCGCCCCCAGTTAACGTAAGCGCTTTAGTTTTAACTAATCCATCGAATGCAACATCTTTCGTATTAACACCATCAAGTCTAATTAATAGTAATCGATTAGCCCCACCAACTACGCCACTTACACTACCTGCATTATCAAATGTCAGTGTACCATTATCATTAGCACCACTAGTATTCTTAATTGTACCTGTAATAGCGCGGTTGCCAGTGACGTTTAAAGTACCATCTGTAGCAAAATTAATTGTTGCATCAGCGCCAGCAGGGCCTCCAAGAGTTGCGTTTAAATTAATTGTTCCACCTGCAGCAAAATTAATTGTATCCGCACTCGTTGCTCCGTTTAAGTTAAGCACAGAGCCAGCATTTCCTAATTTAATAGTTGTTGCCTTAACTGCCTTTGCTGCACCGCCAAGATTAACAGCACCAGCGCCATTTACATTAATTTCAGTAAGAGCGTTAGTATGACCAATTACGCCATCAACTGTACTTGCACCTAAAAATTTAAGTGTACCACCAGCACCAGCAATGCTATCAACATCACCCGTTATGTTTTTACCATTATCAACTACCACAACTCTATTCTTACCATTAAAATCTATAGTTGCAACAGTAACATTCTTATTAAATTTCGTATTACCATCATCAGTAAATTTCAGTATACTATCAGCTCCTGAGTCGATTTCACCAAGCTCAACATCGCCTGTCGATGATATTTCAATTTCTTTAGCATAAATTTTTGGAGTAATGGTAATATCTTTGCTCCCAGAAATTGTTACTTTCTTGAATCTCTTATTAGCAGCCTCTCCAATTGTCTGAGCGCCAGCAATAGTTAATGCTTTCCCTGCTGCATTAATTTCAAGGTTACCATTAACATAATTAGCACCAACACCTGCAGTAGAATCAGAAATTAAGTTACCTACTAATGTGAATGTCGAAGGACCTGTTGCAGTATTATTCGTTAATTTTAATGTTGATTCTTCACCCACGAACGTTATGGTTTTACCATCATTAATATTTTTATTAACACCATTAGAATCTATTGCTAACGTCGCAGAAATGGCAGCGGCAGGAGGTGCAACAACAGCAGGAGTACCAATTGTAATATTACTACCTAAAACAGAAGCATCCTTAACATCAGCAGTACCACTCAAAACATCAAATGCAGCTGCGTTAATTTTAGTGTTCAAAGTAACAACTTTATCTGGAGCACCAGAAATTTTTATTTCTTTTAATGTATTACCTGCTGTACCTAAAGATTTAAGAACACCAGCATTTACATTATTCACTGTTATGTTTGCATTAGTTGCATCAAAGTGAATTTTACCTCTTCCTACTGCGCTTGGATCTAAATCAGCATCAAGGGTAATAGTGACATCACCGCCGACTGCTGGTGCTGCTGGATTTGCTGCAACCGTATTAAACCGAAGAACTGAATCATTTCCATCAAACACTATGCGACCATGATTACCCGTAAGAACAATTGGTGTAGTATTACCTGTAAATGTAAGTGTTTTAGTATCTGCAATTTTTACATTTGCAGTATTAGCAGCAATAGTTAATGTATCAATTGTTGCATTATTGTTTAATTGCACATTACTGTTAGTTAACTTCAACTTTTGAGCTGTAACTGCTCCACCAAAAGTAACAAGTCCAGCACCAATATTAATTTCTTTAATAGCTCCACCTGCACCAATTGCGCCAGTAACCCCACCTATGGCTGTAAAATTAAGCGTACCATTACCAGCAGCATTATTAAGAACAGCTCCATTTATTGTTTTACCAGCAGTAACATTCACAGTACCATCCTGACCTACAAAATTTATGTTACCAAAAAGATTATGCTCTAAAGTAAGTACACTAGCAGCAGTAAAATTAACAGCAGCCGCTTTTGTTTCGTCTTTAAGAGTAACCGTCTTACCAGCAGCACCTTTTAAATTAATTGCAGTAATCTCCTTAGCAGCACCAATTGCGCCAGTAACCTCACCATCACCCGCAAAGCTCAGGGTACCAGCAGCTAATGCACCTCCAGCACCACCAGTGTTATTAACACCTCCATCTATTCTATAACCATCAGCAACATTCACGACACCAGCCTTTTGAGCAAAATCTATACTACCAGTTAAAGTTTTGTTTAAATTAACAACAGTTGTATTATCAGCAGTATCAGTAAAATTAATTGCTGCAATAGGGCTTGCTACATTTATATTCAATTCCGCACGAGGTTTTTTTAAATTAATACTTGTTGCTGTGGTTGCTCCGTTTAAGTTAAGCGTATCTTCAGCCTCCATATTAATATTTGTCGCATTAATTCCGTTTATATTACTTCCAAGAGTGACAGGATTACCACCAGCATTTACATTGATAGTTTTTAAGCTATTAGTTGCACCGATTGTACCATTATATACTAATCCATTACCTGTTAAGTTAAGAGTTCCTCTACCCGCGCCCCCAGAACCATCAATTGAGCCAAGACCTGCATATACAGCAGCACCATCTAATATAAGAGTACTTGCATTAGATAGGGTTATTGGTAAGTTGCCACCGCCAGCGGTAGTAATGGAATTTACAGTTAAGTTATTTCCATTATTAATTGCAAAAACTAACGGTGACTTGTTTGCAGTTTCAATTTCAGTAATCGTTCCAGCGAATGTACCAGTTTGACCAGAATAGTTACCAGTATAAGTCAGTTTACTGCCTGTGACAAAAGGATTACCACCATCAAGATTAGTACCTGCTTGTAAATTGAACATATCAGCATCCACCGTTCTATTAGCAGCACCCAAAGCACTGCTTGTACCACCAGTAATGATCATTGCACAAAGTGAGGTTGTGGCTAAAAGATTTTTAATCATTTTCTTTTTATTATTTTTCATAAATATATATTTTTTTAATTAATTATTTAATATGGCTAATATTAGTATTTAATAGAAGTTAATTAGGGGTAATAATAAACGATTTGTGTTTAAATGGCAACCAAAATATGTTTTTACGATTAATTTTATTTCATGAAATTAATGAGGGATTCGCGCCACCTATGTCGCACCTCCTACGTCATTGCCTCCTATGTCATTGCGAACCCAGTGAAGCAATCCAGAAAGGATTGAGTTAGAGCTGGATCCTCGACTTCTCGAGGACAACACTCAAGAAAGCCACGACTTCTCGGGGAGGACAAATATATCAATTATCTGCTTTTAGTTGATTAACGAGCTTATATATCTCACCTCGACTAAACTTGCCTCGATTTTGTTCATACAAAATTTCTGTTACATTTTTGGCACTCATATTTTCGCTCAGCAATTTTTCAATTTCTAAATGCAAATTATCCAAAGAAACAATATCTTCAGTCTCACCTGAAATGCTCAATACTATTTCACCTTTGAGAGTATTTTGCTTATAATGATCGATTAACTCAAGTAAAGATCCAGTTTTTGACTCTTGATATAATTTAGTCAACTCACGCGCAACATTCGCCGCACGATTTCCCATAATTTCGTGAGCAACTTCTAGACTGGATAGTAATCTTTTTGCAGTGTCGTAGAATATAATTGTGCAGCCTAAATTCTTGCAAGACTTAAAAACAGCAATTTTACCCTCTCTAGTCTTTGGCAAAAAACCAGCAAAGAAAAACTTGTCTGTAGGTAGTCCCGAAAGAGTCAGTGCCGCAATGGCAGCACAAGGACCCGGAACAATATCGATATGGATATCACTATTTTTTAAGTCACGCACTAACTTAAAGCCAGGATCAGAAATAAGCGGCGTGCCTGCATCGGAAATTAAACTAACGACTTTTCCAGAGGCAATCAGTTCTTGAACATAATCTCTAACTTGGGCATCGCTGCTGTCATTATACACTCGCAAGATTGCTTTGATATTATATTTTGCTAGTAATTTATGCGAAACTCTGGTATCCTCACAAAGAATTACATCGGAATTTTTCAATGTTTCAAGGGCTCTCAAGGTGATGTCATCTAGATTGCCAATAGGGGTAGAGACAATATATAATCCTGATTTAAAAATCATAATTTTAGTTTTAAAATTTATTTATGCATAATATAAAACAAAAATTCTTAAAATTCACTCTTTCTTTTTTATCTCTGATTCTCATCAGTGGTTGCCTGCAAAGTTCAAAGAAAGAACCGATTAAAAACATTCCCGCGACTAAATTTGTCGAAATTGCCTTAATATTGCCAATGTCTGGTCCTGATGCTGATTTGGGAAAGGAATATGCTAAAATGATTAAACGTGGCCTATCTGAGGGAGCAAAATCAAAAATTCGTATAATGACCTACGATTCTGCAAGCCAAGAAACGTTGCTTGAGTCTGTAAATAAAATATTAGACCAAGACGCGGAGATAATAATTGGTCCTATTTACTCAGAACCAACGCGCATGTTGGCGGAAAAATTAAAGCATAAAAAACCAATCATAGTGTCTTTATCGAATAATCCAGTTTTGGCTGATGAGAATGTGTATATCATGGGTCATGCTCCAATGAAGCAACTCCTGCAGCTGACAAATTATTTCTTAGTAAATAATTATAAAAACTACCTGATTCTAATGCCAGAAGGAAAGCATACCAATATGGTAAGCGCTATTTTAAAAGATATGATTACTAAAGGAAATGGAAATCTAGCCTCTTTGGAATTATACGATAATGAAAATGCAGAAAATATTAATAATGCTTTGAAAAAAACTTCCGACATTGTTGATGAGCTAAATGAAAATGATGATAATCTAACGCAAAATGTTGTGATTATGGCAGATGATCCGACTCTCCTAAAAACAATGCTGCAAACAGCAAAAAAGTTTAACCTTGATAAGAAAGCAGTTCTTGCTGGAGATAACAGAATTGACGTCGATGATTCAGCTAATTTAACATTCACAAGCTCGCTAAAGTTCATCGAAGTTGACTTTCCAAGCAAAGTAAAAGCGCAAGATATTAAAACTAATAGCTTCATGCACGCTCTTGCATATGATGCAGGTAAAATGATTAGCGAATTTATTGGTCCTGAATTTAATAGGGAAGAATTCTTAAATAAAATGAATAATGAGACTTTTGAAGGGGTTTCAGGAACAATCAAATTTACCGATTACATTGCAATTCGTCAATATGATATAATCGTTAAGAAAAATGGCGTTTATAATAAAAAAGATTGATGATTTTACATTATTATGCTTGTTAATTATAATTAAGTTATCGGCTTAATCTCAGGTAATTCGATCCTTACATATGGGGCATTCCCACACCACCTATGTCATTGCAGCGCAGGCGGCAATCTAGAAAAAACTTTGATTAAAAGGTGGATCCTAGGCTTAGTGGGGATGAAATCAAAGATGCGAGGGAAAAACTAGAAAAATTAGCGATCATTTATAAAAATCAAAAAAATTGTTACTAGTCGCCCTCACTCATACATTCAAAGCTTTTTTAATGAGTGGAATAGTAATTTTATGTTTATGCGCTAGGGCATAATCATTAATCATTTGTATAGATTTGATTATTTCAGCACAATCGCGAGGTAATATTTTGACCAAAAAATTTATTATTTCTGGAGTTATGATAATTGAATAATGAGAGAAAAGCTTAAAAATCAGAATCTCAATCATCTGATCATCAGGCATATCAATATTAACAACATCAAGAGTATTAATTCTTGATTTTAAATCGGGTAATTTTATATCAGGAATTTGAGTAGTAGTAATGAGTAAATATCTATCATTTTCATTGATAGAATTGAAATAATGAAGAACTTTTTCCTCATGCCAAGAGCTATCAAAATCCTCAATTATAAATGCAAGATGATTAATTAAAGTATCTTCAGTTAGTTCATGGTTTTTTTGTAAAGTTTTTGCACCTGATTTTACAACCCATTTTTTTGCTAAAAAAGTTTTCCCTGAGGATTTTGGTCCTTTTAAAATAAGAGCTTTTGGGTATGGATTTACTCCCCATAAATTTGGCCAAGAATCAATTAGACCATGAGCAACTATGTTTGACGAAGATATAATAAATTCATTTTGATTATGTGAATCTTCAGTTTTAAAAGAAAAAGCCTTTTGATGCATAAATATAAATTTATTAAAATTTAATCAAAATTTGATTTTGTAATTTAAATAATTCAGATGCGGCGCTCGAAGCTAAATTAAGCATTTCCATTAATTGCGCAGGCGTAAAATCGCTATTTTCACCCGTGCCTTGAACTTCAATTAAATTACCCTTTTGATTAAAAACAAAATTTGCATCAACTTGAGCCGTGCTATCTTCATCATAGTCTAAATCAACTACAGCAGTTCCATTAACAATGCCACAGGAAATTGCTGCAATTTGCGACATTAAAGGATTATTTCGAATAATACGCATATCAAGCATTTTGCGTATTGCTAAATGTAGGGCAACATAACTGCCAGTAATTGCAGCAGTTCGCGTGCCACCATCTGCATTAATTACATCGCAATCAATATAAATCTGCCGCTCTCCAAGTGCTTTTAAGTCAACCGCCGACCTCATAGATCTGCCAATTAAGCGCTGAATTTCAAGCGTTCTGCCGCCTTGCTTTCCAGTAACTGATTCTCTCATCATACGGGAACCAGTTGAGCGGGGAAGCATGCTATATTCAGCAGTAATCCAACCACTATTTTTATTTCTTAAAAAACGAGGCACTGATTCATCTAAGCTTGCAGAACATATTACATGTGTATTCCCGAACTTAATTAAACATGAACCTTCGGCATGTTTAAGCACATCTACTTCAATTGATAAATTGCGTGTTTGATTATATTTTCTTCCTGATGGTCTCATAAAATTTCATGTTTAAACTTGAATTACAGCTGTCGCCTTACTATATTTACTACGTATATATAACATAAAGCAATAAAAAATTATTATATTATGGAAAAGAAAGAAAAAGATCAAATGGAAGAAATTTTAGACATTCAAAATATTGAAGTTAAAAGCGATGAGAACAAAATTATTGAGCCAAAAAAAGGAGAACCAGCCGATGAAATTAATCCGATTGAAATAGTTAAAAATTTACAAGAGCAAGTAAATGAATTACAAGACAAGCTTTTACGTCAATTAGCGGAAGTTGAAAATATCAGAACGCGTTCGGCTAAAATGGTGGATGAGGCACGCGATTATTCGATTTCTGGTTTTGCAAAAGATATGGTGCCAGTAATGGATAATTTATCAAGAGCACTTGAGCATATTCCAGAAAATCTAGATGTAAGCGCCTTGAATGTTATTGAAGGTGTAAAAATGACTCAAAATGAATTAATATCTGTATTCAAAAAACATGCATTAGAGCCAATAAATCCTCAGGTGGGAGAAAAATTTGACTATCATTCCCATCATGCTATTTCACAAATAGTGACAGACCAACAAGAACCAGGTACTATAGTTCAGACTATGCAAGTAGGTTATAAAATTAAAGACAGATTAATTAGAGCAGCAACTGTTGCAGTGGCAAAAAAAGAATAATCTTTTATGTTAAATATTATAGATTTGAGATGATTAAAAAAAATAGATCAAAAATCCAATGGATAAACACTCTAATAATTTTAGGGTGTTTTCTATTTATAATATTTACTACTAACAACATATTTGCTGAAGCTCATGAAATCTCTGAAGTTTACATCGAATCTACTGGCAACAATAAATATGAAGCAAAAATAAAAGCCCATGAGCAAGGGATGCTTCGTTCATTGTTTTTACTGGCAAACAAACTGGAATTACCTACCACTGAAATTAAAAAGATTCCATATGCTGACCTTAAAGAAGTTTTTAAAATTAAAAAAATTGAAAATGAGCTTAGCACTATAGAAAGATATAGAGCAAACGTTACCTATGCTTACGATAAAGCAAAACTTTTTAAGTTATTGTTAAAATATGGTGGCGCGGACTTAGAATATAAGTTTAATGAATTTATAATTTTACCAGTTTTTAAACAGCAAAATATTTTGAATATTTGGGAAAGTGATAAAAGATGGAATGATTTATGGTCTGAGGCGCGCGATATATTAAATGATCATAAAATAGTTTATCCTAAGAAAAATTTATTTTATGCAGAAAAAATAAATGAAAAAAATCTTTTTAATTTGGAGCATGAAGATTTTATCAACATATTTAATAATATTCTTTTTAAAAATGTTATGATAATCACGGCTGAATTTTTTACAAATCGTGCTAATTCTCAAAGCATAATGCAAGTTAAAAAATATATTTTTAACTTAAACCAGTCTCAAGCGCAAATCATTACAGAAGAATTTGAAGTAAATACATGGGCAGATATTGCTCATAATGTTAATCGTGTTATTGATCAAGTAATTAGTGAATATGGTGAGCTTAAAAAATATAATGAACTTACTGATATTATTAATGAAGGTGACATTATATATAAAGCGCAAGCAGTCAAAAAACCTATTATAATGAATTTTGATGTATTTAATCCATCTGAGCTTGAGTTAATAAAATTAAAGCTTAAAAAAATTAAACAAATAGATGAATTTAATATTGAGCATGATTATAGTACTAGATATAAAGTAATAATCCATACTAATGTGGATGAATATGAATTAGCTGAATGCTTATATTTAAATGGTTTAAGTTACAGAATTCATGGCAACTTATATAATCTAATTGATATTCAAAAAGGTGGCTAATTCCTTTAATTTATGAGAAAAACAGTTCTGATTTTTGGCTATGGTTACACAGCTAAATACATTGCCCAAGAATTAATCAAAAATAATTATATTGTTTATGGAACGTCCAGAAAACCATCAGTAAATGACGAATTTGATGCGCAAGAAATAAAGATTATAAAATATGATTTTGAGTCAATAAATAAAATTCTCTCGCAAGTTAATTATATTATAATCTCAGTTCCTCCTGATGAAAATGGTGATATAGTACTAAAAGATTTTAGTAACATTTTAATGCTTGCAAAAAATATTCAATGGATTGGTTATTTATCCTCAACCGCAGTATATGGCAATCATGATGGTAAAATTATTGATGAAAATTCTGAACTAAAAATTTCTAGTGCACGCTCAAAGCTTAGGGCTCTAGCAGAAAAACAATGGCATGATTTTGGCTTTAAGAAAAATGCATGTGTTAATATATTCAGGCTTGCTGGCATATATGGAATTGGTAGAAATGCGCTAGAATCTGTCAAAGCTGGAACTGCTCAATCAATTTATAAAAAAGATCATGTATTTTCCCGAATTCATGTGCAAGATATAACTCAAGTAGTTGTGTCGGCAATGAAAACAGATGATAAATTTGAAATATATAATGTTGCTGATGATGAACCGTGTAGCACTATTGAGGTAAATAATTACGCTGCTAAGTTGCTTAATGTTAATGCGCCAAAAATTATTGACATCAAAGATGCTGTGATGTCAATAATGATGCAAGAATTTTATGCAGATAATAAAAGAATATGTAATAAAAAAATTAAGAATAAACTCAAAATCAAATTAAATTTCCCTGATTATCGAGCTGGGCTTGATGATATTTTTGCGAGTGTTCACCAAAAATAGTACTAATTTTTTTATGAGTCTCTTTTACGCGCAAAAACGCCCCACTTACGTGAAAAATGACAGAGGTAGTGGAGGAATGCTTATATTGCCTTCTTATGGTATCATCAACTCTAGATCTTCTATAACGCATAAGATAAAATAAGACAAGATGCTTGATTTGCAACATATATACGACAGAACCAAATTAATTATCTAAGGCAAATTTTTACTGTCAGTTGACAATTATGTGGTGTAAATATAAGTTTTATAAACTATGAATTTAATCCAATTAATGTAGATTTTAATCATAGTTTATATAATTGTAATTTAAAAAAAAGGGGTTTATATGAACTTTAGTGATTCTGAGAACGTTAGTTATTTTGATTGGATTATATACTATTTATCAGGTTCAGATCGATTTGATATATATAATTCGATTAGAAACTATATATCTGATATATATATGGGTGATGTAGACAATATGTTTGATAACTAATAATATAAAACTTATATAATTTAAGATGGCTATTTTATTGAATAAATTTAAAAACATTAATAGTCATCTTAATCCCCTATTCTTAAAAATTTCAATAGTTATTGCTTTTGGGTTTTTTATTATTATTTCATTGTTTCATTATTTTACTAATGACTCTGATAAAATTATTCCACGCAATATTTTATTTGGACCAGCCGATAAAACTAATGTTCAATTAAGTTCAGATGGAAAATATATTAGCTATTTAGCTCCAGACCAGAATGTAATAAAATTATGGATAACTCCGATTAATGATTTGTCAAAAGCACGAATTATAATTAATAATACTGAAAGAGGAATAAGGCATTATTATTGGTCGGGTAGCAGAGATTATTTTGGTTTTAACAATTTACATCAATGGCTTGCTAATAGGGGATATACCGTATTAAGTGTTAATTTTCATGGTTCAACTGGATTTGGTAAGCAATTTCTAAATGCTGGTAATATGGAATGGGGTGGTAAAATGCAAGATGATTTAATTGATGCAGTTAACTGGGTCTATTACAAATAAAATTGCTGATCCAAATAAAATTTGTATTATGGGCAGTAGTTATGGTGGTTATGCTGCATTAACAGGCCTTAGCTTTACTCCTATAATATTTTTGCTTGTGGCGTGAGTATTGCTGGACCTTCAAATCTTCAAACATTAATGAATAACTTACCTTCTACTTGGCAGACTAAATCTTATAGGTATAAAAAAATTATTGGCGTGTGGGATAGCGATGAAGGAAAACAATTTTTAAAAATTCGATCACCTTTAACTTTTGCTCATGATATTAACAAGCCATTATTTATAGCACATGGAGCTAATGACCCAAGAGTACTTCAAATGGAAGCTGATCAAATTTATAATATTCTAAATTCCCAGAATAATCATGTTTTTTATGCAGTATTTAAAGATGAATGCCATGGTTTAGTTCGCCATGAAAGCAGATTATCGCTACATGCTATGATTGAAAAATTTTTATCGATCACCCTTGGGGGAAAATTTGAACCTGTAGGATCTGATTTCAAAAATGCAAATTTTACATTTAATGGCAAGGAAAATGTAAGTGCTAAAATAGTTGAAGAAATATTTTTTGGATTAAAATAAAGCTATCTATTCAAAGGGAATTAGAGAAATTGACTAATAAAACTAGCAATCAATTACAAATTTTCGCTAAGGGAAACTATCTCAAATAATCGTAAATAGTTTTTGCGAGTTCATCGCTTATACCATTGACATTCCTAAGCTCTTTAACCGTTGCATCAGCAATTGCTGCAAAGGAGCCAAAATAATTAAGAAGCGCTCTTTTGCGCATTTCGCCAATATTTGGAATTCCGTCCAAAGATGAAACTTTAATTGCATTTGATCTTTTTTTTCTGTGACTTTTTATAGCAAAATTATGTACCTCATCGCGCAAAATTTGAAGATATTTCATCACTTGTAAATTTCTATCTAATGTAAAACTTTCTTTATTTGGTATGTGAAATTGTTCTCTGCCACTATTTCTGTCAACACCTTTAGACATACAAACAAAAGGAATAGTCACTTCTAAATTCTGCATCACATTAACCACAACACCCATATGTCCTTTTCCACCATCAATTATTAATAAATCAGGAGTGCGATGAGGCTCAGTTTTAATTCGTTTTAAACGCCTTGTTAAAACTTCTCTTAGCATTGCATAATCATTACCACCAATTACACTTTTTGATTCTTCATCTTTAATATTAAATAAACGATATTCTTTTTTATCAAACCCATCAGGACCTGCAACAATCATAGCACCGACTGGAAAAGCTCCTTGAATATGACTATTATCATATACTTCAATTCTTTTAGGCTGTTCTGGAAGATCAAAAAGCTCCTGCACTTCTTTTAAAGCCGCATTATTTTTTGCTGAGGTTTTTAAATGTTTTTCTAGTGCAAGTTCTGCGTTTTGCAATGCATTTTTCATTATTTTGAATCTAGAACCAGCCTTTGGAGAAGATATTTTCACTTTTACACCATGAAGTTTTTCAAAAGCTTCAATATATATTTCTTTATCCTCAATTTCATGACTAAGCAGCAACTCATGAGGTGGCACTTTGTCTTGATATAATTGAATTAAAAAATCACCAAGTACTTCTGCAGGAGTGGATTCAATTCCTGTGTGTATTGGAAAATATGCTTGATTACCACAAGGTTGGCTTGATCTATAAAGAAAAATCTGTATACAAAATTCACCATTTTTTGAAGATAAAGCAACTACATCTGCATCTTTTAAATTATGAGAAATTTGCGCTTTAAGCTGTATGTAGCTGATTGCTTTTATTCTGTCTCGAATTTCTGCTGCCTTTTCATATTCCATTTTATCGCTCAATTCTTCCATTTTTTCAGAAAGCATTGTTTGCAATAAATTATTTTTCCCAGATAAGAAAGCTTTAACCTCCATCACTAACTCGTCATAGTTTTGTTTGGATATTTTACCAACACAAGGTGCATAGCATTTTTTAATTTGATATTGCATGCATGGTCTAGTTCTGTTCGAAAAAAAACCATCACTACATGAACGAAGTTTAAAAATTTTCTGTAATTCTGCAAGTGTAACATCAACATGAATTGAAGAGGCGAAGGGACCAAAAAACTTACCATCATGCAGATTCTTTCCTCTAAATTTTAATAATTGAGGATAGTCATGATCAGTTCTAAGCTTGATATATGGAAATGTTCGATCGTTTTTAAGTAAAATATTGAATTTTGGCTTAAATTTTTTGATTAATTGACTCTCGAGTAGCAAAGCTGAAGACTCAGATTCAGTGACGCTATATTCAACTGAAGTTGCTAGCGAAATCATCACTTTATTTTTACCAGTTAGTTCAAGCGTATATTGAGAAATCCTATTTTTTAAATTCTTAGCTTTGCCGATATATAAGATAACTTTGCTCGAATTTAAAAATCTATATACCCCAGGTAATTCTGGTATCTCTGATATATATGTTTTTATAATTTCTCTGCCTTGCAAAATAGTATAGTTTATTTCTTTTTATTTATTGGTACAGGATCGTAATAATCCGCTTTTATGAATGGGTGACATTTACTCAAGCGCTTTATTGTTAAAATCGAGCCTTTAATGGCGCTAAAGTTAGTAATGGCATCTTTTGCATATTCAGAACAAGTCGGCTCAAAACGACAATTAGCTCCAAGCCATGGGGAGATAAAATATTGATAAAATTTTATAAATATTAATAGCAAATATTTCATCTAAATTTATTGTGCTCTATCTATATTGCTTAAATACCAATTAGGACTTGAGTTTATATTGCTTTTTGTAAAAGTCCATTCATCATGTAAATTTTTTTGTTTTGACAATACGTTCTCTCCTATAAATAATATTTTAATGAAAATATTATTGCCAAACATATAAACTTCCGATATTTGCATTTGAATTGCATCTAATGAAGTAATTTGCCCATAACTGATTGCAATATTTTTTAACTGATCAATATAACGTTTATCTACCAATTCAATAACTGCATCATCATCATTTTTATTTACTGCATCAATAATCATGCTAAAAGCAGATTTTGCACCTTTAAGAAATTTATTAATATCAAAGGATGGAACTTTGCTCATAAGCTCTATCAAGCCTTCTTTTACTGCTAATTCATGTTCTTTAACAACTAAATCTTTTAATTCTATTGAGTTTTTTCTAATAAAATTTGGTTTTAAAATATTTGATTGAATTGATGATGCGCTGCCAGTTGCTGTCACATCTTTAAAAGAAGTTTTTTCACCAAAGAATGATTTTTTGTTATTATGGTCATCTTCATATGTAGTGCCAAGTATAGAAATCAGTTTATTGATGATAACAAAAGCGATTGCTGCGAATATGATAAGTTCAATTAATTGAGCAGACATTTAAAATTCTCTAATTATTTTTTTATTAATTAGATTCTATTGTAAAAAAAACTATTTGAAAAGTCATTTATTCGAATCAGACTTAGTGACCTTATAGGTGAGTGTTATAAAACTATTTTCATGCAACATTTTATCTTGGGGAAACATGGTTAAAGCTTATTTAAAAAAAATTGCTAAAAACTATCAGAAAAAATCATTCAATAATTTTGATTTGGGGTTTCTAAATTTTTCAGATAATGAAAGTGCTGGTGTTAATTCTTATAAAACTAATGCTATTGTGCATAGATGTGTGAGCTTGATTGCTACTTCTGCCAGTCACGTTCCTTGGCAAATCTATCGAAACAATCAAGGGTCGCGCGTTATAATTAAAAATCATCCTGGGCTAAATCTTCTAAAACATCCTAACAATGAAAAATCTGGGGCTGATTTCTTCATAGAAAGTTTATCTAATTTATTATTATATGGTAATAGTTATATATATATTTCATTTGAAAATCATAATCCAAAAGGACTGCATAATTTACATCCTTCGCTAATTAGTCCCCTTACTTCAGAAGGGAAAATAATTGCATATAATTTTGGTTCTGTACACGGCAAGCATAATTTTAATATAAATCCAGTCACTGGCAAAAGTGAGATTCTCCATATTAAAAATTATCACCCCACTGATCAGCAAAAGGGCTTATCTGCATTATCTGCAGCCTCAAGCGCAATTAATTTACATGCAAAAATCATGGATTGGAACAAGTCATTGCTGAAAAATGCAATTCGCCCTAGTGGTGCATTAGTATTTCAAGATGGAGATGGCTATTTAACGGACGAGCAATTTGAGCGACTTCAACAACAATTTTACGATAATTTTAGTGGCTCATCTAACTCAGGCAAACCGCTAATATTAGAAGGAGGTTTAAAATGGCAAGAAACAAGTAACGCTGAAAAATTTGAGAAATTCATTGAGCTAAAAGATTCCAGTGCAAGAGATATTGCAATAGCATTCAACGTACCACCGCAACTTCTTGGCATTAGTGGTGATAATACTTACAGTAACATGCAAGAAGCAAGGCTTGCCTTATGGGAAGAAAATATTATTCCACTACTTGACAAATATGCAGATGCATTAAGCTCTTGGCTATCATATTGGTATAACGAGGATTTAATAATTGATTTTGATAAAGATGCTATTTCTGTTCTAACTGAGCGCAGAGAAAGTTTATGGTCAAAAATATCTGATGCAAATTTCATGACAATTAATGAGAAAAGGCATCTTGTTGGATTGCCTTCGATTGAAGGAGGAGATAGCTTAAATTTAACGCCAATAATGGATAAGCAAAGCATATCCATTATTGGGGAAGATAGGAATAAGCAGAGAATAACAGG
>RXKF01000060.1 GCA_003963235.1 Rickettsiales bacterium | reverse complement strand
GCGCCAAACCCTTGCAATCCCTATATTGCCACTTCTTCCTTATCCCGAATTAGCGTTATAGTCCTGCAACGCAATGAATTCTCTTGCTTGATAGTTGATTGTGCGTCAAAAGTCTAAATGACGGTAGATAAGCAAAGCTTATCTATTACTGCGGGTATGTAGTACTACCAGTTACTTTTGCGTCGCCTTTTTTAATCTTGTTTTCAAGATCGGCAATTAATCCATCAATACCACGTTTGCTTAGAATATTATTGAATTCTGATTGTTGAGAATTTAATATACTAATACCTTCAGTGATAATATCCCCGACTAGATAAGGAGTTTTTGCATCAGCAACTTTATGAACTAAATAGTCAACTTTAATAGATGAGCCAGTATCAGGTTTTACGATCTCGGTACTGACCATAAAAAGATTATCATCAATTTTTTTGATACTTTTAAAGACACCTTTTTCACCATGATAATTTAATGTAAGGTCAGTATATGCTTTAACCACAAAATTAGTGTAAGTATTTATAAATTCTTTAATCTTGTCAGCTTCAACTTTCTTTCTAAATCTGCCTAAAGAATAGTTTGCCATCCAATCAAAATATAAATGCGATTGAATTAATTCAGAAGCTTTATTTCTTCTATCTTGCTCAGTCAAAGAAGAATCATGAAAGACGTCATATCCTTGCTGGATTAAGTTTTCAACGTAGATCTTTAAATCTGCTTTATCATTATTTACCGCTGCATTTGGTTCCGCATTGGTATTTGAGATAAATAAAATTAAAGTCATAAATATGGATGTAATAGCTCGCATTGATAACCTCAAAATTGAATAATTATCTAATATTACTAAGTTACATCCATAAAATAAACATAAATTATGATATATAATCAATTTACATGACAAACATAATTTTCAGGATATAGCATTTTACCCTCTCTTTCATTATATATAGCATTTCTAATTGCTATATATGGATCAGGTGAGTTTTTAGAAATATAATCAGTAAATGGAATACGTCTTTCTCTGAAATGTATTATTCTAGTTGCCGTAACTATATTTTTAAAATCTTTATGAGTGAAATAATCAAGAGGATTTAAAGCGCTATTTAAAATAACTACATCCATAAAATCTCTAGCACTGGCGCTACCATAAAATGGTATTACTAAATATGGTCCTGCTCCCATACCATAGCTTGCTAAAGTACTACCAAACGTTTGAGGCTCAGCTTTGAGATCAAATTTACTGGCAATATCAAATAAACCAGCCATACCGAATGTTGAATTAATTGTAAAGCGCCAGAAAGTTTTAAACATTCCAGATGGATTACCTTGCAGAGCATAATTTACAGTTGATAAAGGTTCACGAATATTATCTAAAAAACTCTCTACTCTGTCTTTAGTGTAATCGTTAGTAATTGCACCATATCCTTTAGCTATAGGTCTTAGGATAAAGGTATCCAGAACTGCATTTACGACAAATATTTTACGATTAACTGATTCATATGGATCATAAACCTGACATTTATTATTTAAGCTTGCATAATTATAGTTATATTTTTTCTCGTCTAAATCTTCTTCTGCATAAACAGTTACACTTTGCAATATACATAAAGTGATTAATATAATTGTTTTAATGTGTCTTAAGATCATTTTTCTCTCTTAAATTTGTTTTGTGCAGATCAATATAGTGTAATTATTTTTATTTTCCAGATTAAAATTTTTATAAGATAGAATTTTAAATCCAATCTCTCTTAAATCAGCAGATAATTGTTCAAAATTATATGAGAATTCGAGCAATTCATAGGAAAAACTAGGATTGTTTGAAGTACGAACACAAAATGCAAAATAGCCATTATTATTTAGCTTTGAAAATATATTGGCAAGTATTGTTCGTAAATTTTTAATATATGAAAAACCATCAAGACTAAAGATAACATCAAAATTTTGTAAATTATTCTCTATAAATGCCTCGGCTGAATCATTATAAATTTCATCGTAAAATTGTTGATCAGGATAAATAACAGACTGAATATTAATCATTTCTCTAGATATTTCAGTAGCAGTTATTATAAACTCATCTTGCATTCTTTTTGCAATTTCAAATCCAAGGAGACCAATATTGCTGCCAATCTCTAGAATGCTATATTGAGCTGGTAAATCAGAAGCTGCTTTATTAAATTCAATGATTAAGTTTTGGGGAATATTATTTTCCTCACTAGCAAATTTATCAACGAAAAATTGGGCTCTATTTTTGCGATGTAATTTATAAATTTTATCTGGTACAGACTCAATATTATCAATATTTTTAATAAAATTTAGTAACCCTATTTTATCTTTTTTCTCTGCTTTTAATAAATGAGTTGTAGCATTTTGATAATCTTTTTTAAAAAAATATGCTAAGCCTAAGTAGTAATTAGCAATTATATTGTTTTTATCTAAAAATTTATCAACCAATTTAAATCTAAAAATCGCATCATTATAATTGCCGTTTCTTAAATGATATTGGCCAACATCAATATTACTTTTAGCAAGATCCTTCATTTTAATGCGCAATGTTATGCAATCATTTATTATTTGATCAACTAGTGTATAGATCTTTTTTGGCAAATATATAATTCCAGAAAAAATCTTTTTGATAGTATTTTTCATTTTCACAAATATATTATTCATAAATATCTATTTTGTTGATTTGATTTAGCATGAATATTCTCATATAATCAGCAACGCATCAAATTATTTAGTTATAAAACAATAAACACAATATAATCGGAAAATGTAATTATGTCATTAATAGCAACAAGACTTCAATCAGTGAAACCGTCTCCAACACTTGCAGTAGCAGCAAAAGCAAAGGAACTGAGTGCACAAGGTATTAATATTATATCACTTGCAGCAGGAGAACCTGATTTTGATACACCAGAAAATATTAAACAAGCTGCAATAAAAGGGATTCAAGATGGATTTACTAAATATACTGCAGTAACAGGAACAGTTGAGCTCAGGAAGGCTGTTTGTAATAAATTTAAACGAGAAAATAATCTTGATTATAATATTGATGAAATAATCGTAGGAACTGGTGGAAAACAAGTTATATACAACTTATTTCTAGCTACAATCAATCCGAGTGATGAAATTATTGTTCCTGCACCATACTGGGTTTCTTATCCAGATATGGTTCTTTTAGCTGAGGGTACTCCTGTGTTTGTGTCTGCGGACATGAGTAATGGATTTAGAGTTAGTCCACAAGACATTGAAAAAGCTATTACTGATAAAACAAAGTGGTTAATCTTAAATTCTCCAAGCAACCCAACTGGTGCCGCATATACAGACAAAGAACTTGAGTCTATTGCAGAATTGGTAAGAAAATATCCAAATTTATACGTAATGTCAGATGATATTTATGAACATATTACATTTGATGATTTCGAATTTAAAACTCTAGCAACCATTGCACCCGATTTAAAAGAGAGAATATTTATAGTTAATGGTGTTTCAAAAGCATATTCCATGACAGGCTGGAGAATTGGTTATGGCGCTGGAAGCAAGGAAATTATTAAAGCTATGGAAGTTATTCAATCTCAAAGTACGTCAAATCCTTCTTCGATTAGTCAAGTTGCGGCTCTAGAAGCCTTATCAGGTACTCAGGAGTATATTAAACCAAACGCAGCCAATTTTCAAAAAAAGAGAGATTTAGTTCTTTCTCTAATGAATAATATTGAAGGAATTGACTGCTATAAATCAGAGGGTGCATTTTATTTATTTCCTAAATGCGCTGATCTTTTTGGAAAAGTTACGGATAAAGGCCACGTTATTAATTCAAGTTCGGATCTTGCTACATATTTACTAGAATATGCTCATGTGGCAATTGTTCCTGGAATTGCTTTTGGATTAGAAGGATATTTTAGAATTTCATACGCAACTTCTGAGGAGTTATTAACTGACGCTTGCCAACGCATGGCTAAAGCAATTAATCAACTTAAATAATGATTAAAAGAATATTTAAACGCTATTTAAGACATAATATTATTTTCCATTGGTTTATAGTATATTCGATTTCTGTATATTTGAAATTAGTATACTTAACATCAAGATGGAAAATAATATGGTTGGACGAAAATATGCAGCATAATATTAACCAACTTGATGGGGTCTTGTTTGCTTTATGGCATAACCGCTTAGCTTTTGGTATGCATATTTTTAAAAAATATGATAATGTTATGGCTCTTGCTTCTTCGCACACTGATGGAAAATTAATAACAGATATTATTAAAACTATGAATTATGATGTAATTGAAGGCTCAACTAATCGTAATCCCATGGGGGCAGTGCGCTCAATCATTAAAGCAATATCTACTAAAGGCAAGGTAGTAATAACTCCAGATGGTCCACGTGGTCCTGTTTATAAAGTTAATAGCAGTATCACAAAAATAGCTTTTAAATATAATAAATCATTAATTCCTATTTCTTGTTCAACAACTGATTATTTTGAGCTTAAAAGCTGGGACAGAATGATTATGCCTAAATTATTTGGCAAAGTTATTGTTATATTTGGCAAATCTATTGAGCTATCAGGTAATCAAGAACAAGATGATAAAGCATTAGAAGAACAACTAAAAGATTTAAGCGATCAAGCGACGACCATGACAAAAAAAGGCGTTGAGTAATATGAATGTAATATATCTTTATAATATTATAAATATCATAATATCGCCATTATATTTGTTGTTATTGATAATTAGAATTATTAAGAAAAAAGATAATATTACTTCAGCATTACAAAGAATTGGATTTATTACTCGTACAAAACCAGATGGAAATTTAATATGGCTTCATGCTGCAAGTATAGGTGAATCTATTGCCGCAATGACATTAATTAATGCTTTAACTGAAAAATATCCTAATCATCATTTTTTGATCACTACTGGCACATTATCCTCTGCCCATATTTTAAAAAAAACTTTGCCCAGTAATGCATTTCACCAATTTCTACCACTTGATAATATTATAAGTGTCAATATTTTCCTAAATCATTGGAAACCTGAAATTGCTATTTTTGTTGAATCTGAGCTATGGCCATGCTTAATTAATGCAGCAGAACGTAAAATGAATTTATTGCTAGTTAATGCAAGGCTTTCTGATGCTACATTTATGCGTTGGAAAAATTTTCCATATTTATTCAAAAATATAATCAATAAATTTGATATCGTTATCACTCAAAGCAAAACTGATTTTGAAAAATATCAACAACTTGGTTGCCATAAACTGATTAATTTAGGTAGCCTGAAATTTGCAAATGAGCGCTTACCTGTGAATCAATCTGATCTTATGAGTTTACAAAATTTATTTAAAGATAAAAAGATTTTTGTAGCAGCAAGCACTCATAAAGAAGATGAAAAAATTATTCTTATGATGATTGATAATTTAAAAAAACAAAATATTGATTATTTTCCAATTATAATTTTGCGTCATCCAGAAAGGCGAGATGAGATCGTCGAAATATGCCGCAAATATAGTTTAAAATATTCATTGCGATCCGAATCTGAGATAGTAAATCTTGAAAATGATTTATATATAGTTGATAGTTTTGGCGAACTTGGTTTGTTTTTTAGCTTAGCTCATATAGTCTTCATTGGTGGTTCTTTTACCTTTAGACATGGTGGACATAATTTATTGGAGCCAGCACATTTTAATAATATTATATTACTTGGTCCTGATATGAGTAATTGGCAAAATATTACTGATGCAATGCTTGAGTATAAGGCTGCGGTACAAGTGAGTAATGTTGATGAATTAACAGAAAAAATGAAATTTTTTCTTAAAACTGAAAATTTAAAACAAGGTGAATTATATAAACAAAATGCTTTGAATTATGTGAACAAGCATCAACAAATTTTAGATCATTATTTAACTGAAATTAGTAGGTTCTTATAATGATCAAACTAAATTACCCGCAATTTTGGCTGAAGAGAGGAATGATATCTTTATTATTAATTCCTTTTTCATGGATATATATTTTGCTCAGTTTTTTACGAAAATTAATCATCACACCAATTAAATTACCAGGATTTGTTATTTGTATTGGTAACATGTCTGTTGGCGGAACGGGAAAAACGCAAGTAACAAAATGGCTTGCTAGTAATTGTCAAAAAAATAATTATAATTTTTTGATAATTACAAAAGCTTATGGCGCAAAAATAAAAAAAGCCAAAATAGTTGAAAAAACTGATTTAGCTGAATATGTTGGTGATGAATCCAAATTATTGAGTCTGTACGGTCCTGTGCTGGCTGCAAAATCCTTAAAATATGCATTACCATTAATTAATCAGTTAAAACCAGATATTATTATTTTTGATGATGGCATGCAAAATCCAGCTTTTATCAAGGATTTAACTATTTTAGTGATTGATACTATTAGAAATGTTGGTAATAACAAAATTTTTCCTGCAGGTCCATTGCGTGTGAATATATCACATGCGTTAAGTAAAGCAGATATTATTACTTTCACAGGCAATCGTTCTTGCAATAATTTTAATTTAATTCAAACTATAATTGATAGCAAAAAACCTTTTTTTAAATCAAAAATGCAATTAAAAACTGACATAGATAAAACAAAAAATTATTATGCATTTGCAGGCATTGGTAACCCAAGTAGCTTTGTCCAATTACTGAAAGAAAATGGCGCAAATATAGTTTTAAAGAAAGCTTTTCCAGATCATTATAACTATACTAATTCAGATATAAAGCAATTAATCGATGAAGCAGATAGTTTAGATTTGCAACTTATTACTACTCAAAAGGACTTTGTAAAAATTAATGATGAGACTAATATTGTCAGTGTAGAAGTTGATTTATACTTTGAAAATGAAACCCAGTTATTTAATATAATTAATGAAAAAATTAAAGTACATATTTGAGTATATAATATTTTTATTATTTACTCATGCATTAAGATTATTCTCACTTGATAACTCGGCTTCTATTTGTGCTTGGTTGCTTCGAAAGATTGGTCCATATCTTAAAGTATCTAAAACTGCTCGTAAAAATTTAATAAAAATATACGGCACAAACATTAACATTGATAATCTAATCGATGATTTATGGGATAATTTTGGTCGCTATATTGGTGAATTTCCTTTTATAAACGAATTAAGCAATGAGGAATTTGATCAAAGAGTAACAATAAAAAACTTAGAAAATATAAAAGATTGTCAGGAAAATCAGCAACCTTATTTATTGTGTTTAGCTCATCAGGCCAATTGGGATTTTGTTATTCGTAAAATTAACTTTTTATATCCCAAATTTAGTATCATTTACAGAAAAGCAAATAATCCATATTTTGATCAAAAAATATTACAAGAACGTATTACCAGCACTGGCATTAACATGATTGCAAAAGGAACAGTTGGTTCTAAAGATATAATTAATGCTATAAAAACAAAAGCATCTATTGCCATGTTAATTGATCAAAAAATGAATGACGGCATTGAAGTACCTTTTTTTAATTTGCCAGCAATGACTGCACCAGCAATTGCAAGACTTCACTTAAAATATAAATATCCTATTATTCCAGCACAGATTGTAAGAAAAGGAAAAACTAGTAATTTTGAGATTATCCTTCACCCCCCTTTGCAATATTCTCCAACTAATGACATCGATCAAGATTGCTATAATATAATGCTCCAAATTAATAAAATACTGGAAGGCTGGATTCGAGAACATCCAAGTCAGTGGTTTTGGTTTCATAATCGTTGGAAAGATTAGAAGTTTCTAATATTTAAATTTTAATTTTCAAGCTATTTTTCGATTTATATTGAATTTTGAATTGCAAAGTATTAGACTTCGTGAAGTTCAAAATCGAAAAATAATAAATTATAGTTGATCACATAAATGTCTGAAGTATTTTTTAACGGTCCTGCTGGTAGAATAGAAGGAAAAATTGCTGAATCTAACAATCCAAAGGCGCCAATTGCCCTTGTTCTTCATCCACACCCACAATATGGTGGAACAATGAAAAATACAGTTGTGCACAATATTTGCAAAACTTTGTTTTATAATGATTTTACTGTTTTAAGAATAAATTTTAGAGGCGTAGGTAGATCGCTCGGTGAATATGATGGTGGAGTAGGGGAAATGACTGACGCTGCTACAGCACTTGATTGGCTACAAATTAATTATCCAATGAGCAAAGTAAATTTAATTGCTGGATTTTCATTTGGTGCTTGGATTGCTATGCAATTAATTATGCGTAGGCCTGAAATAACAAACTTTATTGCTGTTTCACCTCCAGTGAATAAATATGATTTTTCTTTTCTATCACCATGTCCAATTCCTGGTTTGATACTTCAAGGGGGTAAAGATAGTGTGGTAACTGAAGAGTCTGTTCATGAGCTGGCTCAACGCCTTAAGCAGAAAAATATTGATGTAGAATATAGGGTTGTTAATAATGCAGATCATTTTTTCCGCGAGAAAATTGATTTATTAGCTGCAGAAATGGACCACTATTTAAAATCAATTTTTTCTCATCAAATTGGTAAAGCTTCAGAGAAAAACGACGATAAGGAAAAAGCTAAACCAGCTGTAAAAAAAGTATTTTTGAGTTAGAATTATATTTTCAAAATATATTTTTCAAACTTGTTTTTCTCATGTTCAAAAGCATCAGCATCAGGAAGTGGTGGTTTGGTAACAGTTATGTTATTCCATTTTTGTGAATACTCTCTATTAATCTCTAACCATTTGATTAAATCAGGTGACTCCTCTTTGATGGCATCAACTGGGCATTCAGGGACGCACACGCCACAATCAATACATTCATCAGGATTTATTACCAGCATTAACTCGCCTTCGTAAAAACAATCAACTGGGCAAACTTCAACGCAATCAGTATATTTACATTTTACGCATTCATCAGTAACAACGTAAGTCAAATTAGCCTCTTATTCTTGTAATTGTTCAAAATAGTTTTTGTGCCAATCAATAATAATATTAAAAAATATAAAATAAAGCTAAAAAACATTATCATTAATGGTATCATCATTGAGCTATGAATTGAAGATCCTCCTGATTTAAATACACTGGCTGGCTGATGCAGACTATACCAAATATCTACAGAAAATTTTACAATTGGAATATTAATGAAGCCAATTAAGACCATCACTGATGCTGGTTTTTCAGCGCGAAATAAGTTGCCACTGCTGTTTATGATCATAATATAACTAATATATTGCAGAAATAATATTAACATTGAAGTAAGGCGGGCATCCCAAACCCACCATGTTCCCCAAATAGGCTTTCCCCACAGCGAGCCTGTTACTAAGGTAATTAAAGCAAATGTAGCCCCGATGGGAGCTGCTGCAACAGCCATTATGTAGGCAAGGCGAGTTTTCCAAACTAAAGCAGAAAAACTACATATAGATATAAAACTGTAAACTCCAAGACTCATCCAAGCGGATGGGACATGCACATACATAACACGTACCATTTCACCTTGTTGATAATCTGGTGGAGATGAAAAAATAGCGTAATAAAGACCAAGCGATAATGTAATTGGAAAAAGTAATATTAATAGGGGCATTAATATTTTTTCAATTTTTAAAAATAATTTAGGAGTTAAAATATGCAGCATGCAAAGTTATCTTATTATGATTGTTGACAAAATGTTTTGGTTATAAGTTTTTTGTTGATGAGTAAGCCATCGATAACTATAATATTTTTCTGGCATTTGATAAGTATCTTCTGCTATATCGTAAACAATCTCAATATTCTCATTAGATAATTTCATTTTCACATAGGAGATAAGATCAAACATAAAATGATTTTTATTTATGGATGGTTTAAAAAAAATATCATTATTTTTTGACTCGATTAAAAAATCATTGTAAAAATCTGGATTTACTTCATATGATTGCTGAAATATTGCAGGTCCGATAACACTCTTGATAGTATCAGCGCCCATATCACGCATCATTTTTACTGTATTTTTTATTATATCTGCTTTTGCGCTTCTCCAACCACAATGGGCTGCACCAATTACTCCATTAGAACTTGCAAGTAAAACAGGTACACAATCTGCAGTTTTAATTGCTAATATGATATTTTTTTGACTTGTTACAGATGCATCTGCTTCTATTATCTCGTCTGTTTTATTGTATAATACAACATCACTACCATGAACTTGCTTCAAAAGAAACATATCCTGAGCTTTCATTACAGTCTTAATATTATCAATATTTTGTTTTACTTCGGATATTTTTGTATCATCCACGCAAGTATATATATTATAAACACCGCTTGATACTTTATCAGTTTTATCAAAAAATCTATAATAGACTTTGCCTCTTATTAATTCATATTCCATATTTATGCATAATAAATTTCGAATTAAATTATCAGAAACTGATGATAAATACAATCAATTAGCATATTTACAACAATACTTTAAATCTAAATTTAATTTAACGCCTATTATCGGTGTCGAGCTTGAATTTTATTTAACTGATAATATTAATATTGCTATTTTAGCAAATAAAATTAATTATCAAATAAAATTTGAAAAAGGCAAAAATCAATATGAAATAGATTTTAAGCCAACGCAAGATCTAATAACTATAGCTAAAGAGATTGTACTAACGCGCGATATTATAAGTGATATAGCAAAAGACATGGGTGGTCTAGCAGATTTTCGTTCAAAGCCTTTCATTGATGATTACGGCAGCAGCATGCATATACATCTAAATTTTCTAGAAGATAATAATATTGATAAATATGCACAAATATTATGCAGTCAACTTGAGCAATACTTAAATTATTTTTTACCAACTCAAGAGGATTATGAACGCCTTGATTCAAAATTTATGGCACCAACCCATATTTCATGGGGGGGAAATAACCGCAGCGTATTAATAAGAATTCCAGACTCGTTGCCTAAAAGAATTGAGCATCGCTTAGCTTCATCAAATACAGATCCTGCTTTAGTAATTTTTGCTATAATGGATGGTATTAAAAATGGACTTGAAAATAATGAGGAAATAAAACATTTACCAAAAATCTATGGTAATGCTTATGATCCTCAATATAATCTACAAAAAATTATTAGGTAAAAATCTATCACTTAGGGTGTAACTGAGGTTAATTATAATATTTTCTTTAATATTTCGGTAGAGGACCATATTTATTTTTTTCTTTATCGCCTTTTATAAGACAAAATATTAAAAATGTGAATTTAGGATAAGGATGAAAAATTAGGATGGAAAAAATGAGTTTTATTAATAGATTTAAATAAAGAAAAACCAGTAACACAAGCCAAGACATGAACAATAAAATTTAAGGGACTACGATGCCTTGTATGCTCAAGGTTTATAGAGTTTTTTAGTACATTAAAAACAGATTCAACTAAAACTCTTTTTTGTAAATAATATCTGTCTCTGTTTGATAACAGATGATTATGCATATCTTTTCTAATTCCAGTAAAGATTTTTAATCCACGTTTAAATAATTCAGTAAACAGTTTTTTGGAAATATAGCCTTTATCACCATACAGATTTTGCATGATAATCGATAAAGGTAATATTAATCTGGGCATTAATTGTACTATGCGGCTATAGCTTACTAACTTAAAGTAACCTCTGCATTTATACGGTAAAAAATATAAATAGTAATTTTTAAAATCTCGACATGGTGACAAATAAAAATATAAAACCACCGTCAGTAATTCTGACAGGCTTAACTGTCTGGCTCTATCTCGCTTTCCTATTACTGGTAATAATTTGCTTTGTTCCCATTTTTTATATTCTTTGCAAAAATTGTCTATTAAATAATATATAGTTATGATACATTTTTTCATAGGGGGTTTATCCTGTTTTTGTTCAAAACTTCATTATAAACCCCCGCTTTTACTCTTGCAACCTATAGTTTATCTCATCCTTATCCTAAATTCGCATTTGATAAGCTTGATACCACTTTTCTCAGCTTTATCGCTCTCGCTCTTGCTAAACTTTATAAATTATTTTGTTAACAGTGCCATATGGTGAACGTTCACAAAATATAGCTAAAGCAATCAAATAAAAAAAGCACCCTAATTCAAGGTGCCTTTAAATTATTAATTAAAAATCAGAATCTTATCTTCCTAAAACATATACGAAAATAAATAAGAATAACCACACAACGTCAACAAAATGCCAATACCAAGCAGCAAATTCAAAGCCTAAATGTCCTTGTCCATTTACAAAATGCCCCTTTTTTGCTCTGAAATAACAAACTGCCAAAAATATTGTACCAAGTATTACATGCAACCCATGAAATCCTGTAGCTAAGTAAAAATTTGCTGCATATATCCCATCCGACATTTTAAATTCAGCGTGATGATATTCAAATGCTTGAAACATTGAAAATAATATACCTAGAATAATGGTAATACCAAGAGCCTGTACGGTACTTTTTTGATCATTATGTTCAATTGAATAATGAGCCCAAGTAACAGTAGTACCAGAAAGAAGTAATATTAAAGTATTGATGAACGGTATATCCCATGGATCAAAAGTTTTAATATTAGCTGGTGGCCAGACGCCCTCGCCAACCACCCAAAGCCCTTCTAATATTCCAGCTGGAAAAAATTGGCTTGAAAAAAAAGCAAAGAAAAAAGCAAAGAAAAACATCACTTCTGATAAAATAAATAAAGACATACCAATTCTAAGGCCATTTCTAACCTCTTCAGTATGAAATTTTCCTATTCTTCCTTCATTTATAACATCTTTCCACCAGCTATATGAACAATATATAACAGCTAGCAAGCCAAATCCTAAAATAAAATCACCCGCTAAAATGCCATGCATAAACATTGCCATTCCACCAGTAACAGCTAAAAGTGAAAATGCAGTTAAAATCGGCCATGGGCTTAATTCAACTAGATGGTATGGGTGATTTTGTTTTAATTCCATAATATTATCTTAAAAATATTTATTAACATTGATTATAAGCAAAAATAGGTATTGGTGTCCAATATTTATTAATTTATTATCATTATTATTCCGCATCTCTGACTTTATAGAAACTATAGGATAAAGTAATCGTATCAACATCGTTCATTTCTTCATCCTTATCAAAACTTGAATCAATATAAAATGATACAGGCATTAGTATTTTGTCGCCAGCTTTTAGTAATTGCTCTTCAAAACAAAAACAATGCACTTTTACAAAATATTTCCCAGCCTTAAGCGGAGTTACATTATAAACAGATGTTCCAATAATATCTCGATGACTTAAATTTTTCGCTTCGTAAAAAATTAATGTATTTTCTCCAGTCATGATATTCACATTTCTGTGTTTAGGAATAAATCTCCACGGCAAATCCTTATCGACATTAGCATCAAATTCAATCTTAATTTTGCGCGCTCCTTTTTCAATTTTATTATAAGCATTAACCCTTTGAGTAGTCCCAGCAAAACCAGTAGCTTTACAAAATAAATTATAGATAGGAACGGAAGCAAATGAGAGCAAAAGCATGCTTAAGAATAAAGCTAATATTGAAAAAGCGATATTCTTATTTGATTTTTTATTCATATTTTTAATTTGAAAATGAATGACCTAAGTAAACTCTACGAACTTCTGGGCTGTCAATAATTTCCGTAGGTGTTCCTTCAATCAATACTTTTCCATCATAAATAATATACGCACGATCTACTATATCAAGCGTATCTCGAACATTGTGGTCTGTGATTAACACTCCAATGTTACAGTCTTTAAGATGAAAAACTAATTTTTTAATATCGCCAATCACGATTGGATCAATTCCTGCTAATGGCTCGTCTAGTAAAATAAATTTGGGATTAACGGCAAGCGCTCGCGCTATTTCAAGACGACGGCGTTCTCCCCCAGACAACGTTGTTGATAGTTTGTTTTTCAAATACGAAATAGAAAACTCATCCATCAGCTCTTCGCATTTATTATTTATTTCTTCTTTATCACTACAAACAATTTCTAAAATTGCTTTTATGTTATCTTTGACCGTTAACCCTCTGAAAATCGATGATTCTTGTGGCAAATAACTAATACCAAGTTGCGCTCTTAAATACATTGGTAATCTTGTTATTTCTTGATCATCAAATAATAACTTACCCTCATCAGTTTTAATCAAGCCCATAATAATATTAAAAAGCGTAGTTTTACCAGCGCCATTTGGACCAAATAAACCTACTACCTCTCCTTGTGACAGGTAACAATTTATACTTTTTAGTATTGGTTTTTTATCAAAAGATTTGAATATATTTTGTACGATTATTTTACTTAACATTATTTTTCTTTAATAATTTTTTCAAATTTTGCCATATATATTAGTTTTTTCGTCAATAATATATTATCATCTTTTTTCATCTTTACATTGCCAGTAAAAGTCAGCTTTTTTGAAGTATTATCAAATTCCCCACTATCAGCAACAATAATTTCATTTTCCTTACTTCTAATAGCTTTTAACCTATTTGGAATAACTATTTTCTTTATTTCTTTCTTATTACTTGCATCAGAATAATGAATAATTAACTTTGATGTTGATAATTTCATATCTTCAAAAATAAGTAAAACATTTTCTTCAAATATAGCAGTATAATCACTTTTATTTATTATCAACTCTTCTGAAGTTATCTGCACTTGTTCAGAAGCAAATGAGACCACTACTAAATAAAAAATTAGATACGAACATAAAATTATTTTACTAAAAATTTTCATACAATTTCGCTATTGTTTTTAGTTTTAGTCCAATTAATATCTTCACCCTCTTTTACTTGCACAGAAGAATTCAGAAAATCATTATTATGAGGAATATATCTACCACCTGCAAAATTTGCTAAAAATATTTCAGCATGAGCGTACATTGATAATCTGTTCTCAGGTTTAGCCAGCCCATGGCCTTCATCTGGATATAATAAATAAACCACTGGGATTGAGAGCTGTTTCATTGCTTTAACAATTTGATCAGATTCAGCCTGTTTGACCCTTGGATCATTTGCACCTTGCACAATTAAAAGTGGTTTTTTAATATTTGCTGCATAATTCAGAGGTGATCTTTCTTTTAAATATGCTCTGCCCTCCTCATTTTCTGGTGATGCTCCAATCATTTTATATAGATGAGCAATTTGTGGCTTCCAATATGGTGGAATGGACTCAACTAATGTTTGCAAGTTAGATGGCCCAACAATATCAATTCCAGCTACATATAAATCAGGAGTCATGGTCATTCCAACTAATGTCGCATAGCCTCCGTAACTGCCACCCATAATAGCTACAGTTTCTTTTTTAGTAATATTATTTTCAATACACCAAATAACCCCATCTTCTAAATCATCCTGCATTTTTCTGGCCCACTCTCCATCGCCTGCGTTAATGAAATTTTTGCCCATTCCAACCGAGCCTCGAAAATTAACGCTTAAAACTGCATAACCTCGATTTGCTAGCCACTGTGTATTTGCATTAAATCCCCAAATATCTCTAGCATTTGGTCCACCATGAACACAAACTATTAAAGGAACTGGATGCTTTGGAATGCCTTTTCCATTGTCCAACCAGCGTGGCAGCGTTAAATAACTTATTAAATCCAAGCCATCTCTTGATTTGATTATAATTGGATGCATTTTAGCAAATGGCAATCCCTCTTGCTTGATATTTGATGAAAATAAAAAACTAACTTTGTTTTTTACTCGATCATAAAGATAATATTGATTAGGCTCATCACTTTTTAAGTAAACAACTACCCATAACATATTATCATAAGATCTTGAAGTTATCTCAAGATCACCATCTTCAATATTTTTTAAATATATGAAATCTTTTTGAATATCATTATCTAATATTTGCCATTGTTTTCGTAAATGATTAGTAGCAACCCCTTGAACTAATTTGGTTTTTGGGTCAACTAAATAATCATCAATGTCACTCTTTTCATCTATATATAAAATTTTTCTGCTTTTACTGTTTAAATCAATTTCAATTAATGCAGATGTATTACTATTGGTGCTGTCAGTCATGAATAATTTACTACCATCACTTGAAATATGAAGAACGTTTGTAGTAAGCATATCTTCAATGGCTATTTGCTGGAATAATTTTGCTTGCTTAAGCTCTTTATCTTTGAATAAATAAATCTCACCAACACCAAGTGGGGTCATTTTATAAGCAACTCTAATCTTGAAATCATCATCTGCAATAAATGAAGAATATTGATCAATATTATCATATACCAATTCGCTTTGTTTTGTTTTGACATTAATTTTATAGATGTTGAAATGTGTTGGAACTTTATCATTAATTAAAACCAGCATCTCATCAGGATATTTGTTGCTCATTTTTAAAATAGATGATCTAACATTACTGGACGTTAATTCTAAACGCTCAAATGTTTCTATATTTACAGAGCATAATTGCCAATTCTCGTCGCCATTTTTATCCTGAGCATAAATAATATGCAAACTATCTTTTGCCCAATGATAAACCCTAATTCCACGCCCTTGCTCATTCGTAATAGCTTTTGCTTGTGTTATATTCTCTGTAGGAGCTACCCAAATATTAAGCACCCCATCTTTTGGTGCTAGAAAACTAATATATTTTCCATTGTTACTAATTCTAACTGCAATTTTATCAGGGTTGCCAAATAATATTTCTCTTTCAATTAATTTATCTTGAATCATAATGTCTTTAAATTTTTTCAGTTAGTATAGAGGATTTTTTTATTTTAAATCCATTTAAATATTTTAAAGAAAGCTAAGTGTATGATAAATATAGAAATTATTATTACAAAAAAATAAATAAACGCACTTGGATTACTAGCAAAAGGGATTCCTGCCAAATTAACGCCAAATAATCCTGTAATGAAAGTCATTGGTAGAAAAACAGTCGCAACTGCTGATAATTTATGAGTGCTTTTATTTAATTGCTCAGTTAAGTGATTATTTAATTCTTCATGAATAACTTGTGCTCTTTCTTTAACAGAATGAGTTTCTTCAATAAATCTAGTCATTTTATGTTCGCTCTCAATTAAATGATCATATAATTCATGATCAGGACGATAGAAATTATTCATTGTAGCAAGATGTTTAAGAGCTCCTTGATTTGGCTGTAAGTAACGCCTAAATATTATCATTTGCCTTCTGATATTTATAACATTTTGCCTAAAATCTTTATCGTGCTCAACTAGGGACATCTCTTCTAAATTGTCTATCTCTTCATGAATTTTGAAAATTACAGATTCAATATCTTGATTGATATAATCAATTAATTTTGAGATAAATATTGCTGTTGTAAGGGGTGGATTATCTTTATTAACATCATTTTGTAATTGTTTAATAGCCATGAGATCATATATCTTTGTAGTAATGATTAGATTTTTTGTTACATAAATTCTTAAAGATAACAGATCATGAGGTTCATTATTTTTAAGAGGATTAATACCACGTAAATTTATGAAAAAAGTATCATCATCAATTCTAATAAATCTAGGTCTTGATTCTCGAGCAGTTAATGCCTCGACCCATACTTTTTCAAGCCCATATTTACTTAGCCATTGTCTAGTTTTTAAGCTTTTTACATTTAAGTGAATCCAATTATAACCATTATCATGCTTGTTAAATTTAGGAAGCTTATATACATCATCAATATTTTTAACAATTCCATTATTATCAATTGTTTTGGCACTTCTTGGCCATAATATTTTTTTTTTCATCTTTCCCCTCTTTATTTATTTTTTATTAATGAAAAATACTATCAATAATTATTTTATGTATCTCATCAATAGTTTTATCAACGCACTGAACCGTAATTACTCTATCTTTATTTGAATCAGCAATGATTTTAAATTTTTCATAAATATTTTTATGGAACGCAAAATGTTTTTCTTCAAACTTATTTATATCTCCTCTTTTTTCCACTCTAGCTAAACCAATTGAGGGGGGTACATCCATAAAAAAAGTCATATCAGGCATTAAATCATCATGCGTTAACTGAAATTGCTTATTATTTGTATTTTCAACTTCATTGTCATAACTCATTCTCATTAATTTACTATGTAACTCAAAAATATCATCAATTGTTAAGCCAGAATCACCAGACTGATAACAAGCACTAGAGTCGACATAACGATCACATATCACCCATTTACCTTCAAGCAATGCAGGAATTATGACTTTATTTATATGCTCATATCTAGCCGCCATGACTAACATTAATTCAGATGTTGCAAATAATTCTGAATGCAGTAATATATTTCTTATCTTTTCAGCCTCAGGCGTACCACCAACTTCTCTAGTATGGATTGCATTTATTCTTTTAGATATTAAAAATTCATATAACATTTTGCTTTGCGTAGATTTACCACTACCCTCGCCACCTTCAAAAGTTATAAATTTAGGTCTATCAAAATCTATCATTAAATTTATCCATTATTAGTGTTATTTATGTATTGAGCCGAATTCATTTCATTGAGCCTTGATAAAGTACGTTTAAATTCATTAGTTTTAAAACCTTTTTGATAAATTTCAGTTAACCGACATTCAACTTGCATGAATAATAATACTTTATTAAAGTAGGCATTATCAATAAAGTTAATGAAACGAGTAGCAATATTTGTGTCAGATTCATCAATTTTTTTCACATTTTCAACAATAATGATGCTAAAATGCTCAGTTATTTTAATATAATCAGCATAAGACACATCACGCTCAAAGAGTTCAGTAAAGTTTGTGAATAATATATTGTGATGACATGTTGCAAAAAATAATTCCCGACCAAATAATTTTAAAGTAACGGGCACAAGTGTTGATTCACCTTGAAATTGCGCCTTGATATTATTAAATGTTGCCTCATTTTCAACAGTACGAGGCGATAATATTCTTTTCTCAAATGTTTTATTGCTATATCGGTAGTCCGTTGCACTATCTAAATCTAATATTTGAAATTTACTTTTAATTAAATCAATAAAAGGTAAAAATGATTCTCTTTGCAATCCATCTTTATATAAATTATCAGGAATGGTGTTAGTCGTGATAAAAATTAATACCCCTTCATCCAGCAAATATTTTACTAAATTCATGATAATCATTGCATCAGTAATATCTTTAATTTCAAATTCATCTAAGCAGATAACTTGCGCTTTTTTAGCTATATCATGAGCTAGGTTCTGAACAATTTGGTCACTTGGTATGTTGTTTAATAGATGCATTTGTTGGTGTACATTAAACATAAATTTCTGATAATGAATGATTTCTTTAGACACTTTCACATTTTCAAAAAATTTTTTCATTAACATGGTTTTTCCTCTTCCTACTAAGCCATGTAAATAGATACTTTTAATGACATTTTGCTTATTAAACACAGATTTAATAACGCTAAAAAAAGTTTTTTCTTTAATTGCAATTGCGGTCTTTTCTAATATTGATAAGATCTCGCGTTGTTTCTCATCTAAAACTAAAGCAATTTCCAACATTATAATTTATTTTGCAACTGAATTATCAGTAATTAATTTTATATCTTTAATTTCATTCAGTTGATTATGCAAATTCAAATATCCAGCGATGGCTAAAAATAAAGCCTGATTTTGTATAGGGGAGGCAATATTAGCTAAGGATGTATAAATTTCTTCAGGTTGGGAATTTGAGCTATCAATATATAATTTAGCAATTTCAAATAATGGATTAATTGCAAAAGCTGTCTTTAAAATTTTAAATAATAATTCTGTATCATTTGCATTGATTAATAAATGAGCAAAAAGAGTCAATGATTCAATATGATCTGGCTTAATCTCTAAACTAAGTTCTAAATATTTACGAGCTTGAGCATCATCATTGGAGTTTAAATAATGTTTTGCTGCGATATAATAATAATAAGCAATTTCATTTGAATAATTATTAAAAATTTTGCTACTTGTTCTTTTTAATTTAGAAACTATGAAAATAAGTTTTGGCCATAAATTTAAGCTTACATAGATTTTTATTAAAACCAGCATAGTTTCAGGATCTATATCATTTTCATTAAAGGACTTGATTGCAAATTCTTCCGCTTGAATGTGATGCCCTTCTTTATAAAAAATCTCAGCTAATTTTTTATGCGCGTATGCACTGAATTTTTTATTGACCGAAATTTTGCGATAATTTTCAATTTTTTGATCAAAACTTAAATCAGATTCAGCCATCACTATATTAATTATATCTTGACTATCTTCATCTAAATCATTTTTTAAGTTTTTAATTTCTTGAACTAAATCTTTTTTATTATCAATTAGAAGATTAGCTATAATTTGTAATAATTTTTTATTTATGTTTTGCAATTTCTTTTTTTGCCATCTCCTTTTAATAATTTGAGGTAAGTTTAGTAAAAAGAAAACAGCCTTTAAAAATATTGTGAATATAAGTTGAGTAATAGAAAAAACAACAATAATAATGAATAAAGTAGTTTCAATTTGATAATTAAATACATTTAATTTAATAACTGAATCATACTCACCTAAGAATATAAATCCTAAGTAAAACAAAAAGAAAAAAGTACAAATAAGTAAGAATTTAAACATTATTTTTTTCCTAAGAATTTAATAGTACTAATGATTTAAAAATTTATTTTGCAGGTCAGCTGCATAAATATAATCTGAAAATATTATTAGTCTTTCAAGAATCTGTTTTTTCATTTCCAAATGCTTATTATCTTCTACTGATATTTTAGTAATTTTAATTATTTTTGATAAAAAATTATTGTTAGGAAATAAAATCATTTCTTGCGTTATACTTTGCTCTTGCATTAATTGATCATTATAAATTTTAAGCATATTTAGAATATTTTTTATTTCTTCAGGATGCTCCATTGAGTTAAAATTTTCAAGTTCTAGAGCATAATTTTCATTATTTCTAAATTTACTAATCATTCTGTCTGCATTTGCTAGAAAAATTCTATATTGATCAATTTTTTTATTAAGATCATCTGATTTTGTACATTCAAAACAGTCTTTACATATAATTTCATCTTCGTATAAGTTATCACCTAACGGATCATCAAAATCTTCTTCATAACTTAAATTATTTTCATATAAATTATCGACTTGATTTTCTGAGCTATCTTCGACTTGGTTAATCTCATTTAAAATTGACGGAGAATCAACATTATACAGTGACTTTTCCTCTAAATATCTTAGAAAATAAATAATTGCCAGAATTACAAATAATATAATAAAAATAAAATAACCAAACTTTTGGTCTCTTTTACTTTCTTTTTGTACTACATCTTTTTGGTTGATAAGATTATTTTTATCTTTTTTAATCATTTCTATTATTCTAAATTTCTTAGCATATTTTCAGCATTATTTGCAATTATTATATTTCTACAACTATCTTTAAATACTAATCCTACTTTTGAGCTTATAGCAACAATAGTGCTATTTACTAGAGAATTTATTAAATCATTATCTTTAAACAGTTTCAATAGTGTTTTTGCGCAATTCTCTGAATATACTAATATGTAATTAAATCCTTGATTAAATTTTGCCTTTTGTATTTTTGTTAAAGATTTTAAATATATAACTTCATAATAAATGAAGCGATCAACATAATCAGGCATATCGATTGTTATGTGATTTCCTGACAGATAAAGTAGTTTTTCGCTAATATTTAATAATTTGCTTTTTAATATAGTAGCATTAGGAGCGCAATATTTAATATTGTATTTTTTTTCTAATAATATACCAGCAGACTCAGTTCCCACAACATATATCTGAATCTCTTTATATGGCGCAATAGGTAAGTTATGTGCCACAAAATTACTGGTAATTACTAAACCAGAATATTTTTTTATTGTTTCTATATCAAATGGTAGAAGCTTATACTCTATTAAATTACACTCTAATATTTCTAAATTTTTATTAGCTAATTGTTTTTTTAACTTTTCATTTGCCTCAATAGATCTAGTTAGTAATATTCTATCTTTTCTTTTTACTAGCATAAGGGTTATCTGATTTAATAAAACTAAATCTCATAGGCACTCCCGGCATTTTAAAGTCGCTTCGTAGTGAATTCATTAAATATCGTTTATATGCATCTGTAATACTATCAGGATCACTAGTGAAAAACTTAAATGTAGGTGGTCTTGATTTAATTTGCGTTACATATTTAATGCGCACTCTACGACCTAATTTTTTATGCAAAGGCAGTGGATGACGCTCTAAAGTGAAATTTAACCAATCATTTAATTTAGGTGTTGGAATTTTTGTGTTCCACAACTTATATATTTCTAGACATTTGTCTAGCACTTCTTCAGTTTTATCGTTATTAACAGCAGAAAAATAAATTACAGGTATATCCTTAACTTGAGGTAATAAGTTACTAATTTTATACTCAAATTCTTCTTTATATTCCTTTTTATTTTTAATCAAATCCCATTTATTTATAGCAATAACTAAGCTTCTGCCTTGATCAATTACATAATTTGCTATTGTTAAATCTTGATGCTCTAAAGCAATTGTTGCATCCAGCATTAAAATTACAGTATTAGCAAAGCGGATACTACCAATGGCATCACCAGTTGATAATTTCTCTAAACTATGCGTTACATTTGCACGTTTTCTTAAGCCAGCCGTATCAATTAATTTGATTTTATTATTTTTATATTCCCATTCAATTTCAATCGATTCACGAGTTATGCCAGCTTCTGGACCAGTTAAAAGCCTATCTGCACCAATAATTGAATTAATGAAAGTTGATTTACCAGCATTAGGTCGTCCAGATACAACAATTTGTAAACATTCACTTTTTATTGGATCAGATATTACGACATCATCTTTATTATCAAAAATTTCTACAAATGCATCATATAAATCTGCCATACCAATTCCATGCTCTGCAGAAACTGGTACAGGGTTACCAAAACCCAATTTATAATAATCTTTAGAATGATTAAATCTTTTTTCTGATTTATTTGCGATAAGCACATAGTTTTTTGAGTATTTCCTGATCATCTCTGCAAAAAATTTATCTGCAGGAGTAATACCCATTTCATTATCAACCACCAAGCACACAATATCTGCTTCTGAAATTGCAACCAATGTTTGCTGCATCATTCTATGTTCTAGCTTTCCTTCTTCCGATTCCTCAAGCCCTGGTGTATCGATTATTGTAAATTCAAGCGAAGCAATTCTAGCATCTGAATATTTACGATCACGAGTTACTCCTGGTCGGTCATGTACTATAGCTTTTTTATTTATACTTAATCTGTTAAATAATGTTGACTTACCTACATTTGGGCGACCTACTAAAGCTACTACTTTTTTCATTTTTTTTGTTTTATTATTTATATTTAGTACTATTACCATGTTTATGAATATATATAAATATAAAATTTCATCTGTAATATCACTATTTATTAATTAATTAATAAGTTATTCAATTTTTATAGCCTGTAATCAGTCAAAACATGTTAGAATTTTCTAAAATGTTAAAATATATATATCAAGGTAATATCTATGCTAATTACTTCCATGGTTGATGCTAGTGAATTATACTCTTTTGTTGAGATGACAAAAAATAATATGACGATTCCTAGATTTAATTTAATGCTCATGCAACAAATGTTGCAATATACAAACCCATATAATGACAATCATTTATATTCTTCTTTAAAAGCAAATTTAGATTTAACAGAGCGTTTAACAAGAACATATAGAAAGCCAAAATTTGGTATCACGCACTGCGTTATTAATGGAGTAGAGCAAAAAGTTATGAAAAAAACATTGCGTAAAGGTGAGTTTTGTCATTTACAGCATTTTACTAAACCATATTATAAAAAGGAATTACCAAAATTATTAATAGTAGCACCAATGTCTGGCCATCACGCCACTTTGCTTCGTGGTACTATTCAAGATACATTACCTTATTTTGATGTATATGTAACTGATTGGATTGATGCGTCTCAAGTACCAATTACTAGTGGTAGCTTTGATCTTGATAGCTTCATTGACTATACAATAAATTATATTAAATTCTTAGGAGAGAATATTCACGTAATGGCAGTTTGTCAGCCTACAGTACCTGTACTTGCAGCTGCAGCTATTATGTCTGAGAATAATGATCCATGCACACCAAAATCTATAATTTTAATTGGTGGACCAATTGATGCTAGAAAAAATCCAACTAAACCTGGTGATTTTGCTAATGATAAAAGTCTTACATGGTTTGATCAAACTTTAATTACTAATGTTCCTGTTAATTATCCTGGTTATAGAAGAAGAGTTTATCCAGGATTTTTGCAATTAATTGGTTTCGTAGTAATGAATTTAAAAAACCATGTTGACTCTCATGTTGAATTATTTAAAAATTTAATTTTAGGTGATGATGCACTGGTTATTAAACATAAAAAATTCTATGATGAGTATTTCGCTGTCATGGATTTACCTGCGGAATTCTACCTACAAACCATAAAAGAAGTATTTCACGATTTTTCTATGGCCAAAGGCAAATTTATGTCAAGGGGACGTAAGGTCAATTTAAACTCAATTACTAAATGTGCATTAATGGGAATTGAAGGCGAAAAAGATGATATTGCAGCTGTTGGACAAACTAAAGCAGCTCTGGATTTATGCAAGAATATTCCCAGTCACATGAAAAATTACTATTTACAAGAAGGAGTTGGTCACTACGGTTCTTTTACTGGCAGTAAATTTAGAAACCTAATTGTTCCAAGAATAAAAGAATTTGTTTACGAAAATAATTAAAAAATGTAATATGTATTTTTTTAATTCAAAACTAAACGAATATGGCAATATCAGAAAATGCTGAAGCGGTAATTACTACGGCATCAGAAACAATCAATGATATGTCAATGATATCATTGATTATGTCTTCTGACTTTATAGGTAAATTAGTTATTTTGATTTTAGCACTAGCATCCATATGGAGCTGGAGCATTATCATTCACAAACTACAAAAATTTTCATCAATGAAAAAAAAGATTGCATCATTTGAAAATTTATTTTGGTCAGGTAGAACACTGGATAATTTATACAAAGAAGTTAAACAAAATAGTAATAACCCTTTATCTTCAATATTTGTTAGCACTATTGATGAATGCCAGAAAAATAATTCTGAGCATAAAAAAACTGACTTACTTAAAATTGGTTATAAAGAGCGTGTGCATGGTTTGATGCATTTAGTTAAAAATAGAGAAATTGAATTATTGGAATCAAAATTAGGGTTTCTTGCTACTGTTGGATCTGCAGGTCCATTTATCGGTTTATTTGGTACTGTTTGGGGAATTATGCATAGTTTTCAATCTATTGCTCATTCAAAAAATACTACTCTTGCGGTCGTAGCTCCCGGTATTGCAGAAGCCTTGCTTGCTACCGCAATTGGCTTGTTTGTAGCTATTCCTGCTACTGTTTTTTATAATTATCTTACATCTGAAGTGGATTATATTTATAACAAAACTGACAACTTCATTGGCGAGCTAAATACTCTTATCTCAAGAGCAATTGATGAAGAGAAAATGTAAATGGCACTAGTTACACAAAATAATACCAGCCGAGGAAGAAAAAGAAGAAAATTAATGAATGAGATTAATGTCACCCCCATGGTAGACGTAATGTTAGTGTTATTAATTATATTCATGATCACTTCACCAATGTTAGTTGCTGGAATTGATGTAGATCTACCTAAAACAGAGTCATCTTCTATCTCAAGTGACACTGATGCTATTACTATTGGAATTAATAAAAAAGAGGAAATTTACATATTTGAGACTAAAATTGAATTAAATGCATTAGTTTCAAAACTAGAAGCAATAACTCAGAACAAAAAGGATAGAAAAATTATTATTAAAGCTGATAAAGATATTTCTTATGGCACAGTGATTGAAATTCTTGCTCACATAAATAATGCTGGTTTTACCAAAGTTGGTTTTATTTCAGATATAAAATATAAATAAATGCAAATGGAAAACAAAGAATTTCAGAAAGATTTAATTATTTCTGGGGTTTTACATTTAGTTTTAATAATTATATTTTGCTATAGTATGCCTCCTATGTTTGATAAGCTTCCAGAGCCGGAAAATGTTATTATGTTTGATGTGCTTCCAGTTAGTTCTAAAGTTAATATAAAAACTCAGAGCCCTAAAATTGAACAAAAAATAGAAGAAAAACCAGCAACAGAAATTAAAAAAAACACTAATCTAGAAAAAAAATCTGCTGAAGAAACTAAGCCTGAAAAATTAAATAAAATTGAAGAAGTAAAAAAACCGATTGCAACAATACCAACACCTAAGGAAGAAAAAGCAAAAATTCCCCCTGCTCCTAAAGTTGAAAAGGAAAAGGAAAAAAAACCATTAAAAAAAGAGCCAAAACCTATAGTTAAGAAAAAAGTTGAAGAAGATTCAATAGATTCACTGCTAAAAAATTTAGAACAAGAATCTGTCAAAAATCAACCAAACGCAGACGAGGGAGAAAAATTCTTTAAAGGTGACGAATTTGACCAAAGATCACCAATGTCTATCACTGAAACTATGTTGATTAAGAAAAAAATTGAAGAAAATTGGCGCGTTCCTCAATCAGTGCAAAATTTAAAAAACATAAAAATTACAGCGGAAATCTTTTTGAATAAAAATGGTTTAATTGAGAAAATTGATATAATAAATGTAAATTGTCCTCATAATGGTCAAATTTGCGCATTGGCTAAGGAAAGTATCATACGCGCTATTAAAGCGACAAATCAAATTGAAAATTTGTCACCAACGCGATATGATACATGGAAAAATTTAAAGCTTGTTTTTGACCCTAGCTCAATATTTTAAATAAAATTAAATGAATATGAAAAAATATCTTCTCATTATACTTATTTGTTTTCAGCCAATAATCTCTTTTGCTGATAATGTTATTAACATAACCAATGGTATTATTGACCCTGTTCCTGTAGCTATTAATGGCTTTGCCGTCATGAATGAGGAAGATACACAAGTAGCCAAAGAAATTATTGACGTCATTACGAATGATTTAAAAAATTGTGGAATATTTAGACCAATTTCACCAGCAGCTTTTATTGAAACTAAAAAAGGAACCGGATATGTTCCTCTCTTTGCTGCATGGCAACAAATTAATGCTTTATTATTATTGAATGGCGATGTTGTTCGCACAGAGTCTGGTAAAATAAATATTAAATTTACGTTATGGGACTCGATTCTAGAGCGCCCTATTGTTACAGAATCACTTGAATTGCCCGAGAAATTATGGAGGCGAGCAGCCCATAAAATTTCTGATCGTGTTTATGAAATGGTAACTGGTAGCAAGGGCTATTTTAATACTAGAATTACATATGTCGCTGAAAGTGGACCATATCTAAAACGCATCAAACGTATTGCTATAATGGATCAAGATGGTGCTAATCATCATTATTTAACAAGTGGTGCTGATCTTGTATTAACACCCAGATTTTCTCATGATGGCAAGCACATTATTTACCTTTCATATAAAAATAAAATTCCACAGGTATTCACACTAGATTTAAGGACAGGAAGAAGCCGACTTTTAGGAAATTTCCCAGGAATGTCCTTTGCTCCACGTTTTTCACCTGATGGTCAATACGCTATTATGTCTATTGCTAAAAATGGCTTTACTAATATATATGAGATGAATTTAAAAACAAAAAGAGTGCAACAATTAACTGAAGGAAAGAGTATTAATACCTCGCCTACATACTCACCAGATGGCAAAAATATTGTTTTTAATTCTGATCGAAATGGTGGTCGTCATATATACACCATGGATCGCTTAGGTAATAACATACAAAAAATTAGTACTGGGAATGGTGTTTATGCAGAACCAAGTTGGTCTAATAGTAATTATATTGCATTTACCAAAATTAGTCGCACCGTTGGTTTTGCCATTGGGATTATGAATCCTGAGTTAATTGATGGACAAAATAGTGAGCGTCTTATTGCTAAAGGTTACTTAGTAGAATCGCCTTCATGGTCTTGTAATGGACGCATGATTGTGTTTACTAAAGGTAGCGCACCAAATAGAGGCAAACTTCCTAAAGCTCAGAATATAAAAGGCCTTAACAAATTGCATGTTGTAGACTTCACAGGATATAGTGAGCGGATCATTCCAACACCAGAAGATGCTTCAGATCCTGACTGGTCCCAGCCTATTGATTAAAGATAAGTGCTTGTATAATAAAAACGGAAAAGATTTTACGTGAGCGTTCACAACTTTTGTTATGAATGATTAATTGCTAATTTAATTAGTTTTGTCTTCGCCTCTGTTCGTGCCATCCTCGCGCAAGGCTAAGGATCCATAAGGAAAATTGGCGTAGATTGCTTTTTTCTGGATTGCTACCTTCGCGGCAATGCTTCTATGATAACGCCAATAATGGATAAGCTTTGCTTCTCCATAATTAGGGAAGGGAGGTAAATGAGCAAAATAGAAACTAATATAAAAAGATAAAATT
>RXKF01000080.1 GCA_003963235.1 Rickettsiales bacterium | reverse complement strand
AGGAAAACAAGAAATAAGAACAAAAATTTTAGTTTTAATTATAAATACATTATTCAGGAATTGACAAATATGACCTCTGCAAAAGCAACTAAATATGATATAAAAATAAATCGTAGTCGCGATAGTCTTCTTACTGATTTTGGTAAAGCTGTGTTAAAAGATCGCTATCTTATTAATGGTGAAGATTATCAAGATTTATTCGCGCGTGTTGCCTCGTATTATGGTGACAGTCAGGAACATGCAAATAGAATGTATGATTATATTAGTCAATTATGGTTTATGCCAGCCACGCCAATTCTAAGTAATGGAGGCACTGATCGCGGTTTACCAATTTCTTGTTTTTTAAATGAAACTGGTGATAGTTTAGAGGACATAGTTGATCTTTGGACTGAAAATGTTTGGCTTGCATCACGCGGGGGTGGTATTGGTAGTTATTGGGGAAATGTTCGTTCAATAAATGAATCTGTGCATGGTAATGGCAAAACATCAGGCATTGTGCCATTTTTAAAAGTACAAGATTCAATGACTTTAGCTATTTCTCAAGGTTCTTTAAGGCGTGGTAGTTCTGCGGTTTATTTGCCTATTGATCACCCTGAAATTGAAGAGTTTATTGATTTACGTCGTCCAACGGGTGGCGATATAAATAGACGTGCTTTAAATATTCATCATGGTGTTGTTATAACTGATGCTTTTATGGAGGCTGTTGAAAAGGGAGAAGATTGGCCTTTAATCAGTCCGAAGACTAAGAATATTTTATCTTCTGTAAAAGCTCGCGATTTATGGACAAGATTATTAACAACTCGTATTGAAACGGGTGAGCCATATTTGTTGTTTATCGATGCTGTAAATAGAAATATTCCAGAGCATCATAAAAAATTGGGTTTAAATGTAAAAACTTCAAATCTTTGTTCAGAGATAACTTTGCCGACGGGAGTAGATCATTTAGGAAATAATAGAACAGCTGTTTGTTGCTTATCATCAGTTAATCTTGAATATTATCAAGAATGGCAAAATAACTCAGACTTTATTTCAGATGTAATGAGATTTATTGACAATGTGTTGGAGGATTTTATTCAATCTGCTCCAGATAGCATGAGCAGAGCAAAATATTCTGCAATGAGAGAGCGAAGCATAGGGCTTGGTGTAATGGGTCTGCATTCATTCTTACAATCACAAAATGTACCAATTGAATCGGTGATGGCCAAAGTTTGGAATAATAAAATATTTGAACATATCGCAAAAGAAGCAGATGCTGCATCAATATCAATCGCAAAAGAAAGAGGTGCGTGTCTTGATGCGGCTGAAGTTGGTATTATGGAGCGTTTTAGTAATAAAACATCAATTGCACCAACTGCTTCAATTTCAATTATTTGCGGAAATTCTTCGCCTGGAATAGAACCATTTGCTGCTAATAGCTTCACGCAAAAGACTTTAAGCGGATCATTTACAGTAAAAAATAAAAATTTGATTAGGTTGCTTGAGAAAAAAGGATTCAATAATGATACGGTATGGTCTTCAATTTCAACGCATGAGGGGTCAGTACAGCATTTAAATTTTTTAACTGATCATGAAAAAGATGTGTTTAAAACTGCTTATGAAATAGATCAAAATTGGTTAATTGAGCTAGCTGCTGATCGCACTCCGCATATAACACAGTCACAGTCACTGAACATTTTTATGCCTGGAAATGTTAGCAAGCAATATTTGCATGATATTCATTATAAAGCGTGGAAAAAAGGTATAAAAAGTCTGTATTATGCAAGATCAACCTCAATTCAAAGAGCAGATAAAGTATCTCATACAGCTACTCAAGCTCAAGAAATGATTGATCTTGAGAAAAAAAATAACATCTCATTATCAGCAGCAACTGTGGTTGATGATAAAAATGATAAATATGATGAATGTCTGGCTTGTCAATAAAAATATATAGGAAAAATTATGTCATTATTAAACGCAAAACCGATTTACAAACCATTTGGATATCCATGGGCGTATGAAGCTTGGCACACTCAACAGAAAATTCACTGGTTGCCTGAGGAAGTGCCTTTAGCTGATGATGTTAAAGATTGGAAATATAATTTATCTGCAGGTGAGAAGCATCTGCTTACTCAGATTTTTCGTTTTTTTACACAAGCTGATATTGAAGTAAATAATTGCTACATGAAGCATTATTCAAAAGTATTTCAACCAACTGAAGTGCAGATGATGCTTGCAGCATTCTCTAACATGGAAACGGTACATATTGCAGCATATTCTCATCTTTTAGATACTATTGGTATGGATGAGGCAGAATATCAAGCTTTCATGAAATATAAAGAAATGAAAGATAAATATGACTACATGCAAAAATTTGGTGTAGAAACCAAAGAGGATATTGCAACTACTCTTGCAGTTTTTGGGGCATTTACTGAAGGTCTCCAATTATTTGCTTCTTTTGCTATTTTACTTAATTTTCCTAGGTTTAATAAAATGAAAGGAATGGGTCAAATTGTGACTTGGTCAGTTCGTGATGAGACGCTTCACACTAATTCAATTATCCGCTTGTTTAAAACATTTGTGCAAGAAAATCCAGAAGTGTGGAATGAGCAATTAAGAAGCAGACTTTACGAAGCATGTGCTACGATTGTGCATTTTGAAGATGCTTTTATTGAACTTGCTTTTGAAGTAGGTGGGATTGAAGGGTTATCTGCTCGTGAGGTGCGTCAATATATCCGATACATTGCTGATCGCAGGTTAATGCAGCTTGGTTTAAAAGAAATTTATTTAGTTGATCATAATCCGCTTCCATGGCTGGATGAGATGTTAAATGGTGTTGAGCACACTAATTTCTTTGAGAATCGTGTTACTGAATATACAAAAGCAGCCACGACTGGAACTTGGGATGATGTGTATGCTAACATGGATAATAAAAAAGAAAAGAAAAGTTCTATTATTATTACGTAGTAATATTGTAAAAAAGCGTTTCTATATGATATATGTAGAAACCGCTTTTTCCCACAGGCTTAAAATTCAGTTTTACAAATAGTTTTCCTTAAGATATAAGACTAGCCAATTAAATATATATAAAAAAATATTATGGCTGGAAATCAGAATACAAAAGAATATGAGGAAGGATTAAAGATTGCTATTGATTTTTTGAAAGGACAAATAGGTGAGTGCGGTAATTTAAAATCTCTTCTCGAACAAAAACCAATTACTTACACAATAATTGTTCATGGATTTAATCAATATACAGATGATATTATAAAATGGTTAAAAGACAATTATTCTTTTAAAGAAATAGGTTGTATTTTAGATAAAATTAAAAATGCCAGTGCTTCAATAGAGCAAGACGATAATAATTCATCCCACGAATATAAAGAAGTTACTGATGAGCAACTTGATGAGTTGATGGCGGATTCAGATATTGAGGGTAGTGAAAGTGATAATTATAATCAATATGAAAGAGCTATTGAAGAAGATTGTTTAATAGGGGAGTCATCTTCAAGTGATTCGGAATAATAGTTTATATTTATATATAAGGCGCATATATTATTTTTGTTAAATGCTGATATACAGCGATCAATTGATTTTAAAATTATTATGTGATAAATATTTTTTTACATTAATTTTATTTGTTACTAATGAAAAAACATTTAATTGCTCAAGATATTGATCCATATATAAATTTCGAAGCAGAAATTCATAAGCTTAAAAAAGAGCATAATGCAATTATTTTAGCTCATTATTATCAAGATTCAGAAATACAAGATATTGCTGACTTTATTGGTGATTCTTATGAGTTATCAAAAAAAGCAGTTGGAACTGACGCGGATGTTATAGTTTTTTGTGGCGTAAAATTCATGGCAGAGGCAGCGCTGATATTGAATCCTACAAAAAAAATATTGTTACCAGATTTAAATGCAGGTTGCTCACTTGAAGATTCATGTCCACCAAAACAATTTGAAGAATTTAGAAAAAAACATCCAAATCATGTTTCGGTCACGTACATAAATTGTTCGGCTGAGGTAAAAGCTTTATCAGATATTATCATTACTTCTTCAAATGCTGAAAAAATAATTAATTCGATACCGCTTGATAAAGAGATATTATTTGCACCAGACAAACACTTGGGAAATTATCTGATTAAAAAAACGGGTCGAAATATGACTTTATGGAATGGATCATGCGTTGTTCATGAAAATTTCTCAGAAAGAGAATTGATTCGCCTTAAAACAAGCTATCCAACTGCAAAAATTATAGCGCATCCAGAATGTCCGTCATCACTTTTAGAGTATGCAAATCACATTGGCTCAACATCATCTTTGCTTAATTATGTTAAAGAAAATAATGGTAAAGAATTTATTGTCTTAACCGAGCCCAGCATTATTCATCAAATGCATAAATTATCGCCAAATAGTATTTTTCACGATGTTCCGTCACTAAATAAAGCTGGCTGTTCATCATGTAGCCAATGTCCATTTATGCGATTAAATACTCTTGAAAAAGTATATTTGTGTATGGTTAACCAATCTCCCGCAATAAAGTTAGAACCAAATGTAATGAAAAGAGCAAAAATTGCTCTTGATAGAATGCTTCAGGGGCATATATAGTTAATTTGCATAAATAACATTATTTATTAAGGCTTATGCATGTATAATACTTGCAAAACATACTAAATGCTCTTACTGTTGTTATTGGTTGTAATTATAGAATTTACCTTAATTTTAAAAATATTAATTAAACACCCTAAATTCAGCGTAAAATTTGGTGTGTATTAATAAAATAAAGCAAAATAAATTTATGGAAAAAGATCCGTTAAATATTAAATATTCGAGACCTATTTCGCCGCATTTAAGCATATATAAACCACAAATAAGTTCTGTGTTGTCAATTGGTCATAGAATGAGCGGGGTAGGTCTATTTATCGCATTATTAGCATTTTGTTGGTGGTTTACATTTTGGGTATTTAGTAAATTTGAGCCGTGTTACTTAGAGTGCCTCGATAATCGATTTATCAAATTCATATTAGTTGTAGTAAGTTATGGATATTTTTATCATTTTTGTACAGGAATAAGGCATTTAATATGGGATGCTGGAATTGGTTTTTCTGTAACAGCAATTAATTGGACTGGTTGGCTTGCTGTGATATTATCCATCTGTTTAACTTTAGGTTATTGGCTATTCATGTAAGGGTATTTAGTTAAATGAAAAATAAATATAGATCAGATTTATCGATTGCAAAAAATTTAGGCTCAGCTGCCTCAGGCTCAGCGCATTGGTGGCGTCAGCGCTTTACTGCGATAATAATGATATTAATAACAGGATGGTTATTTTGTTTTTCTTGGAGTTTAAGTGGTTCAGAGCTTACTCAAATAATAGAAATAATAAAAAAACCATATAATATAATTATCTTAGCTTTATTTACCATATGTGGATTTTATCACGCTTCACTTGGTATGCAGGTTATTATTGAAGATTATGTTCACTGCAGGCTAATGCGTGTAGCATTAGTATTATTTATCCAAATTATTTCTATAATAACAGTTATTAGTTTTCTTGTAGCTGTTTTACATATAATGAATTTATAACAAAAAATTTATGTCCAAATCATATAATGTAGTTAATCACCAATTTGATGTCGTAGTTGTTGGAGCAGGAGGCGCTGGTCTTAGAGCGACATTTGGCATGGCAGAAGCTGGCTTTAGCACAGCATGCATCTCAAAAGTATTTCCAACTAGAAGCCATACAGTAGCAGCTCAAGGCGGCATTAGTGCTGCTCTTGGTAATATGGGGGAAGATGACTGGCGTTGGCATATGTATGACACTGTTAAAGGCTCTGACTGGCTTGGCGATCAGGATGCTATTGCTTACATGTGCAAACATGCAGCTCAAAGTGTTATTGAACTTGAACATTATGGTGTGCCATTTTCACGAAATAAAGATGGAAAAATATATCAGAGACCATTTGGTGGTATGACCACTGAATATGGTAAAGGTAAGCCAGCGCAAAGAACATGCGCTGCTGCAGATAGAACAGGTCATGCAATATTACACACATTATATCAACAAGCTCTGAAGCATCAGGCCCAATTTTTTATTGAATATTTTGCTACAGATTTAATAATGGAAGATGGTGAGTGCAAAGGGGTGCTTGCTTGGAACTTAGACGACGGAACACTTCACGTATTCCGTGCTCACAAAGTGGTTCTTGCAACTGGGGGCTATGGCAGAGCATATTTTTCAGCAACATCGGCACATACTTGTACGGGCGATGGTGGTGGTATGTGCGTACGTGCTGGCATTCCTATGCAGGACATGGAGTTTGTGCAGTTTCATCCAACTGGAATATATGGTTCTGGTTGCTTAATTACAGAAGGAGCAAGAGGTGAGGGTGGCTATTTAGTTAACTCGGAAGGCGAGCGCTTTATGGAAAGATATGCACCATCAGCCAAAGATTTAGCCTCACGCGATGTGGTCTCACGTGCCATGACTATGGAAATTAGGGAAGGAAGAGGCGTTGGAGAGCATAAAGATCACGTATATTTACATTTAAATCACCTGCCTCCAGAAATTTTAGAAAAAAGATTGCCAGGAATTTCTGAAACAGCAATGATATTTGCAGGTGTTGATGTCACTAAAGAGCCAATTCCAGTGCTACCAACGGTGCATTATAACATGGGTGGCATACCAACTAATCATTACACAGAAGTAATTACTATTAAAAATGGAGAGCAGATGGTTGTTCCAGGTTTAATGGCGATTGGTGAAGCTGGTTGCGTATCTGTACATGGAGCAAATCGCCTTGGTTCAAATTCACTACTTGATCTTGTGGTATTTGGCAGAGCAGCTGCGCACAGAGTCAGTGATACTTTAGAAAAAGATTTACCTCATTCAAAGTTAAAAGATGAAACTTTAACACCATTATTTGATAGATTTAGTAAAATTAGAAATTCAAGTGGTAAAATAACTGTTGCAGCTTTGAGATTAAAAATGCAAAAACTTATGCAAAATCATGCTGCAGTATTTAGAACAAAAGAAACGCTGACTGAGGGGATGAAGCTTATTGATGAACTCAGAGCTGAATATCAAAATATCAGCATTAATGATAGATCTTTAGTTTGGAATAGTGATTTGGTTGAAGCATTTGAGCTAGGTAATCTTTTAGATCAAGCTGTAATTACCATGCATGCAGCACATAATCGTGAAGAAAGTCGTGGTGCTCATGCGCGAGAAGATTTTCCAAATCGAGATGATATGAATTGGATGAAGCATAGTTTATTGTGGCTTGATCAAGAGGGTAATGTTAAAATAGATTATAAACCAGTGATTCTAGAAACTAATTCAGATGAGGTTGAAACTGTTCAACCTGTAAAAAGAGTATATTAAGATATATTTGTGAGGAGATTATGGCTGATTTAAGATTACTACCAAATTCAAGAGTTGTTGAGGGTAGCGTGCATGTAGGTCTTGAATCTGCAGAATTGCCAAGAAAATTAAGAATTTATCGTTATGATCCTGATTCTAATGCAAACCCACGTGTGGATATTTATGAAATTGATGCCAAAAAATGTGGCCCAATGGTTCTTGATGCATTGATCAAAATTAAAAATGAATTGGATTCAACTTTAACATTCCGACGTTCATGCCGCGAAGGGATATGCGGCAGTTGTGCAATGAATATTGATGGAACTAATACTTTAGCCTGTACAAAATCTATGAATGATATTTGTGGTGATATTAAAATTTATCCTCTTCCACATATGAATGTTATTAAAGATTTAGTACCAGATATGACGCATTTTTATGCGCAATATGCTTCAATTGAGCCTTGGCTTAAAACAGATACACCAGTTTCTAAAGATAAAGAAAGACTGCAGTCTGAAGAGGATCGCGAAAAATTAGATGGTTTATATGAATGTATTTTATGTGCATGTTGTTCTACCGCCTGTCCAAGCTATTGGTGGAATGGGGATAAATATTTAGGTCCTGCTATTTTATTGCAAGCTTATAGATGGATTGTAGATTCAAGAGACGATGCTACTGGTGAGCGCTTGCATGATTTAGAGGATCCGTTTAAGCTATATCGTTGTCATACTATTATGAATTGCACAAAGACATGTCCTAAAGGATTAAATCCAGCTAAAGCAATTGCGAATATTAAACAAAAAATTATGGAAAGAGAAGGTTTATAAAATAATTTTTATGAAAAATAAGATAAGCCATTTTTTATTAAAATTATTTTTTTCAATAATTTTATGTTTTTTTCCAGTATTTAATTGCTTGGCAGAAGAGGTGCAGATCAACAGATCAATTATTTCATATTTTACTGACAATTTTATATTTAGATTTGTTTTTCAGGGTGGTTATTATAGCTTGGGTGTTATAACCATCATTACTATAATCTCTCTCATAAATAAAAAATTTAGAGAAGTTATTTTAAGCATTCTTCTAGCATTTTTAGGATTAGCGCTTATGATTTTTGCATATGAAGCATATCTTGATTTTCAATTCATACCCACTGCTTAATCAAAAAGTCGTGAATAATTACAAAATAAATATGTCTTAGGGAGTATAATTTATTCCTCTGGATATACGCCCCAGATATGTTTGCGGGATACCCATCCTTTATGGTTTTTACAAGTAACTAAGCACCAATCTTTTTCACATTTATGTAAATTACATCTAAGATTGGGTAAAAGATTTGCTTTGACGTTATTATGATTAGATGGATTTTCAAGTATAGGAACAGGATTTTTTCCAATAATAATAATTGATCTTTTGCCAGCAATAACACTTGAATGCACCCATCCGCCTTCGCCATCTATATCTTTAATTTTGCGCCATTTTCCATATTCTGCAATAACTTCAACAGGTTCGTCTTTTTTTAAATAAATCCATTCAATAGGGCAATCGTTTTCAGGGCCGGTTCTTGCATTAACTTCGTTAAATTTAATAGTTACAAAACGTGGAACTGGTAAATTAATGGGAACAGCCGAAGCAATAAAACAATTTCCAGCTAAATATATAAATAAAAATATTATAAATTTATTCATTTTCTTCTGATTCAACCATTTCATCTTGTTTTACTACAACATAATTTCCAGCTCTAAATTGACCTTTGATTCGACTGATTTCGTGTTCATTGATACCAACTGATTTTAAGACTGCGCTACCTAATTGCAGACCTGTTTCATAATCTTGTGGAATTATGGTATTTACTCCTAAATTATATAATTCATGTGACGTTTTGAGATCTTTAGCTCGCACAATTATTTCTAAATTTTCAAATGTTTCATTAATAATTTTACTAATTTTTTTAATAGTAATCTCATTATTAATAGTTGATACAAAAGTTGATGCTCTATCAGCACCAATTGCTTTAAGAGTGCTAATTTGAGAGGCATCACCTTTAAACACAGACAAACCATTGCCAACTTCCTCTCTAACTAGGTCATCGTTTACGTCAAGAGCAATATAATTAACTCCTTCGGCTTCTAGAACTCTGGCAACCATTTTGCCAACTTTACCAAATCCGCCAATGATAACATGATTCGTTAAATCGCGGGCGCCATATTCAATAATTTGGTTCGGCATTTTACCCAAGCCTTTTTCAATTTTTTCTGAAAAGCGTTGACCAATAATTGCAAGCAATGGCGTTAATGCCATTGAGAATGTTACGACTAATAATAAAACATTTGCAATACCCTCTTCAAGAATTCCATATTCCTTGCCAAGACCAAAGAGAATAAAGGCAAATTCCCCACCTTGGGATAATAATAAACCTGCATGAAGAGCTACACCTTTATTAAAGCCAAACAAAATACACAAAGCAGTAATAATAGCAGTTTTTAAAATTATTAATGATAAGCTGAAAGTAATTATTGTAGTCATCTGATTGTAAATTTCCATTACATCAATTTTCATGCCAACGCTCATGAAAAATAAACCAAGCAACAAACTTTTAAAAGGATAAATACTTTCTTCAGCTTTAACTCTAAAATCTGTTTCAGCTACTAAAACACCTGAAACAAATGCACCAAGGGCAAGAGATAAACCAAAATGTTCTGTTCCCCATGATGCAGTTAATACAACCAATAAAGTTACAGCAATTGGCAGCTCACTATTCTCATTATGATCTGGAGTAATAAATGAAAATAAAGGGCGAAGCAAAGTGCGACCAGCTATAAAAATTATTCCTAGTGCTAATACGGCTTTAACTAATGAATTACCAAGAACATATGCAAGCGATTCAATATTTTCACCACCATCTCCCAAAATAGGGACAATAACTAGAAGAGGTACAACTATAAAATCTTGTAATAATAAAATTGCTAAGGCAATACGGCCAATCTGCATCGATTGACTTTTTGTTTCATTAATTACCTGCATAACAATTGCAGTCGATGATAAAGCAAGTCCACCTGAGATAATTATTGCTGAATTGCTATCTTGAGTGATTAAAATAATTGCAGCCGCGATTACCAAACTAGTAATCAATACTTGTAAAAGCCCTAGACCGAATACATAGCGCCGCATTGCTTTAAGACGCTCAAATGATAGTTCCAAGCCAATGGCAAATAATAGAAAAACTACACCAAGTTCACCAAGTAATGAAGTCTGTTCATATGTCGCAACCTTTAACCCATTCTCACCAATAACAGCGCCAGCTACAAGATAGCCAAGCACAGGGCTTAAATTTAGTTTTTTAAATATTGCAACAATAAATACTGCTGTTGCAATTAAAGTTATAACGATTATCAGAACATTACTTTCCATATTTACCTTTAGGTATATTTAATTATTTTGCTTTCCATAATTCTTCAATTTTAAATTTTTCTCGTGCTTCAGGGTGAAATAAATGCACAATCACATCACCAGCATCAAGTAGAATCCAGTCGCTACCTTTTAAGCCTTCAACACTAGCATTCCATTTTAACGTATGTTTAAGCTCCAATGCAATATGCTCTGCAATAGCGCTGATATTTTTAACAGAGCGACCACTTGCAAAGATCATATAATCTGCAATTGAAACTTCACTATTGATTGGTAAAGTAATGATATTTTCAGCATTTTTTTCTTCAAGCAGCTTTAGTATAAAATCTTTAATCTCTTCTTTGTTTGTATCCATAAATTTGTTTTATTTAATTAATGTGTTTCTAATTGTTGATGATGATACATCACACAATATTCTTCTATGGATTATTATATTGTTTGATTTCGTTTTAGCAAGTTTTGCATTATTATTTAATCCAATAGCATTTAAATTGACTAATCGCAAGGGACATGGTCGGTCAAAGAATATAATATCACATAATTCTTGGATTTCTTTACTTCGATGCCATTTGTGAAAACTTGCTATATAATCCATCCCTAGTATCCAAGTAAAATTTATTTTTGAGAATTTTTTTACTAAATAATTTAAAGAATCATAACTGTAATAGCAATTTAAATCATGCTCTGCTGTAGATATAATTATCTTTGGATGAATTGCAATTGAGCAAGCTTTTTTTGATCTAAGAAAAATATCATCAATGTAGGCAGATTTAATTGGATTTTGATTAGATACCAACCATATTATATAATCAAATTGATAAAATTTTAACGCTTGAAGAGATATTGACAAATGTCCAGCATGGCTTGGATTGAAACTACCACCTAAAATACCAACTTTTAAAGAAGAATTTTGTAAAAAATTTAATCCTTGTAAATTTAATATTTTTTGATTAGGTATCATGCTTATGTTTTTATATAGATTTAGATAATATAATAAACTATATTGATCAAAAATAAATTATTATATTACATAAATTCCTTATGGCGATTTCTGAAACCAAATTGAACCAAATTTTAACGGATTGTTTTCCAGATGCAGAAATAAAAATTACTGATCTAGTCGGTGATCAGGATCATTATTCTTTAGAAATTAAAAGCAGTCAGTTTGTAGGTTTGACAATTATCCAACAACATAAATTGGTAAAAAAAGCACTTGCTGATGTTTTGGTAAGTGAATTACATGCAATAACTATTAATACTAAGATATAGTATTATTTTTTCTGAATTCCTATCTGTGTTGAAATAATAAAGATGGTTTAAAGTAATGACGCTACTAGCCAAATTATCAATTAATCATTTGTAGAAAATCAAAAAAATGTAAATCACTCATAGAGATTTTATATAACCACTCTCAATCCTTGTTAATTTTTTATTTTAATCTATCTAAAATTTCTTCTCTAGACAGTAATGGTAGTAAGTTAGATAATTCAGGACCACTTGATTTTCCAGTTAAAGCAAGACGAAGAGTCATGAATAGTTCTTTACCTTTTTTACCAGTAATTTGTGAAATAATTTTAGTCCAGTTGAACCATGTTGACTTATCAATATTTTCTGGCAAGTTCTTAGCTGCTGCATCTAAGATTTCTAAATCAAGGTCACTGACTTTTTCTGGGGCATGACATATCTGCCACCATTCTTTTAGCTCGCATAATTTCTTTAAATTAGGTCTAACAGTTAACCAAAATTGTTCATTTATTTTAGACAAGTCATGTTGATCAAGGTAATTTTTTATATCATGGTAATCAAGAGTCATGACTAGTTTTTGATTGATTTCCTCAAGTTCGTTTTTATTATATGTGGTTGGGCTTTTAGAGTAGGTATTAATATCAAATAATTTAATTAACTCATCTAGATTTTTACAAACACTAATTGGCTCAGAAGTGCCTATAAAAGTCAAGAAACTATTTATAGCCATGCTTTCAATATTACTCTCATCTCGTAGAGAAGAAATATCATACCCCCCAATACGTTTAGAAATTTTATCTTCCTTAGATTTAATTAGGCTCAAATGAGCAAAAGTTGGAATTGTTGCTCCAAATGCTTCAAACATTTGGATTTGAATTGCTGTGTTGCTGACATGATCCTCGCCTCTGATAACATGAGTAATGTTATAGTCGATGTCATCAATTGCAGAACATAACATATAAGTCATGCTTTCATCTGCGCGAATAACTACTGGATCACTTAAATTAGACCCATGATATTTTATTTCTCCTTTAATCAGGTCGTTCCATATTATGTCCTCTTCTTTAATTAAAAAACGATAATAAGCTTTTCGCCCATTTGATTCATAATTTTCAATTTGTGCCTGAGTTAATTTTAATGCAGCGCGATCATATATTGGAGGTCTGCCGCTTGAAAGTTGAAATTTTCTTTTTACATCAAGTTCCTCAGGAGTTTCATAGCATGCATAAAGTCTTCCTTCTGAAATTAATTTTTCTTTTATAGCTTCATATCTATCAATTCTAGATGATTGATTAAAATAATTATCCCACTTAATTCCAAGCCATTTAAGATCAGTTTTAATTTGCTCTTCAAATTCAGAACTACTTCGCAAAATATCTGTATCATCCATTCGCAGAATATATTCTCCCTTATGTTTTTTTGCGTATAGGTAAGTTATCAATGCAGTTCTAATGTTGCCTATATGTAATTTTCCTGTAGGTGAAGGGGCGAACCTAGTAATTATTTTTGTCATTTCAAAAAGATTATTATTTTTAAAGATAAATTTATAAATTTCATTATCGCATAACTCTTTTTTTTGGCAAGAAATATAGTAAATAAAAAAATATACAAAAAATTACAACTAATTTATTTTTTTGGCACGATTTATGCATTAGTTAAATCATTAACAATCATAATTTGGAAATGAAATATGACTAATACATTAACAAACCTACTTGACGCAGCTAAGATGCATGGTGATAATATTGGTAAAGCAAAGTCTCCTGGAGCTAAAGCATTCACTTATAATTTTATAGAATCTTCTTCTGGCAATAGTAAAAGAACAACTTCAACCGTTGATGGTAACATTAGCAGAGATTTTAGACAAGGAGAGATGGAAAATACAGGTCGAGAATTAAATATAGCTGTTGATGGGGCAGGGATGTTTGTGGTCTCTAATATGTCAAATGGAGCAATAAGTGTCACAAGGCGTGGTGATTTTGAAATTGATGATCAAGGTTTTGTTAAAAATGCTGCAAATCAATATTTGCGTGGTATAAAATTAGAAAATGACGGATCACTTCCTGCAAACTCAAATTCAATTGATAAATTAGAAGCGATAAATTTTGCCAACCCTAAGGGAACACCTGTTCCAAGTAGTATCATTTCAATTTCAATGAACTTAAATTCTGATCAAGAAGCATTAAGAGGAAATGGGGTCACTACAAGTATAAATCGTATTGGAAAAAATGCTGGTAAAACTTCTAATGAAATACTTTTTCCTGAAAAGGTTGGAGGTACCTCACTTACTATAGGAGATTCTTTTACTTTTACTTCTTCAACCACGGGTATTGATAAAACTGTAACTTATGGCGGTCTGGTTCTAGCTAAAAGACCAAGTAATAATAATCCAATTTATGGTTCAACAGATGCAAGTAGGAGTTTTGTATTTAATGATCCTTTAAATGGAAATTTACAAGCAGGATCTAAAATCAAAATATCAATAATTGGCGGTCAAACTTATACTTTTACTGTATTGGCAGGTACTGAAAATGCTAAGAATGGAGTATTTAATACTATTAATGGGTTGGCTGCTGCAATAAATAATATTAGTTCTTTAAGTGCAAAAACGGATAACGAGGGAAGATTACATATAGCCCCAAAAAATGCAAATAATGGTTTGATATTTGAAAATGTTGGTGGAAATCTAGTTGAAACATTGGGATTAACAAATTTAGAGAAAGCAACAGGGACTGTGTGTAGGTTTAATAGTATGTCAACTCTTAGAGACGCTGTTAATACTAGTCAGGATACGTATTCATTAAAGGCGACCATTGAAGACAAGGATTTAAAAATTACATCTCTACTTGCTTCAGCGGAATTTACTATTGCAGCTGATTCATTAGGTATAACAAAAATTAGCAAAGCAGAGGTAAATCCAAATCAAACTGAAAAAGGGAGAGCTTCAGTTTTTATAACAGCTCCAAGTCATGGACTAAGTTCTGGTGAATTTGTTAAAGTTAATGGGTTAAACAATGTTTTATTGCCAGATGCATTATATGTAGTTGGTGAAGTAAATCCCAATGGTTTTACAATTTGTTTAAATCAAGCAGATCCAGCGCTATTTCCAGCTGCAAATGCTGCCCCTAATTTAGTTCTAGCAGCTGATGCTTCTTGGCAAAAAGTCGCTGGACAAACTTTCGTTGATAGGGCAGGGACAGTAACAAACGTACCAGCTGGTGCTGGAGCTATTACAATTGAATTACCAGCAGGAACAACTGCGCAAACCGATCCAGCTACTGAAAACTGGATTGCCAATGATATTGTATATATTTCAGGAATAGGTAGTGCTTTAGTTGGTGGACGAGATATAACTGTTCCAGATGGTTATTACAATATAGTTGCAGTGGGCGACAATGGAGGTGCAAGAACTATCACGATAAATCCTACCGCTAATATAGCTGCTGCTGGTGCTGCACCTATACAGGCTTTTTCTGTTCGTAAAATTGCAACTGGACCTTTGGGAGGCGCGCCAGGACTTGATTCTCGAGTATTTGTAACAACTGGTTTAGTTGACCCACTTACTAGTGGTGTTAAGATGTATATGAATAATCATGGATATGTCCTTGATGATATAATTTCTTTTAAAGATTTGCCAGATGGCTTTGTTGTTGATGGAATACCTATTAATAATAATACAAAATACAAAGTTTCAAGAATTGGTGAAGATAATGGTGCTGAGTTCTTAGTATTTCAGGTAAAAGATATAAATGGTGATGTAATTCCAGCTGCAAATGGTGATGATGCTACTGATGCTAAAAACTATGTTGCTGATGTAAACAATTCATTTATTAATAATAGTTCGCAACTAATAAAATACTTTGGATTAAACCAAGAAAAAAGTTCATATGAAAAAACATACGATGCCAATAATGTGGATAAAAATTTAAGTGCCGCTGCAAATAATAATGCTAATTTTGCTAATAATCTAACATATTCAGTACCTTTAAATGTTTACGATAGTCTTGGTTCATCATTTCCATTAACACTATATTTTGCAAAATTAAATAATAATGAGTGGGCAGTGGAGGTTACAGCACAAAAAAATGCTGATGGACTATACGATATAACAAACATGCTTACTGAAAATGGTTTAATTAGACAAGGTATAATTAAGTTTAATAATCTTGGTGAAATGGTTGGTGAACCTCAAGGTTTTGAAAGTGAAATTATCATTCAACGAAATAATGGTAGCGCTCCAATCAACCTTAAAATTGATTGGCAAAATAAATTAAGTGAGATAACTCAAGGTACAGTTAGTCAAACTCAGAGCTCTAATAATGTTGAAATAATTCAAAATAATGGTCAAGGACCTGGAACTCTTCTGAGCATGCAAGTTAGTAAAGATGGTTTTATTGTTGGAACATTTAGTAATGGTGAAACTAAAAATTTGTATAAAATACCACTGGCTATGTTTGCTAATGTTAATGGTTTAGTTCCTAGCTCTAATGGAACATTTCAAATTAGTAATGATTCTGGTCCTCTATTGCTTAAAGGTGCAGGAGATGGAGGAGCGGGTTCAATATTAGGCGGAGTTGTTGAGAGTTCAAACGTAGATATAACAAAAGAAATGCTTGATCTTCAAGATTTAAATGCCAATATCCAAGCAACAACCAAAGCATTAGCTTTAAAATATTCGCGTATGGAAAGAATACTTTCTGAACTAGGAAAGTAGATAATTATTAATAACTAAAGTTTCTTTAATGGATAATGTTTTTGAAGCATTATCCATTTTTTCTTACTTAAATTATATATTTATACTTGCATTATTTAATAAATTATTTTAGTATCTCCTACATCATAAATTGCTTATGCATAATGTGATCTTTAAGAATAGTGCCCGCGTGATGGAATGGTAGACATAACAGACTTAAAATCTGTGGAGCCTAGCTCGTGCCGGTTCAAGTCCGGCCGTGGGTACCATCTTAAAATTACCATTTAAGTTTTAGTCAAATCTTAAATTCTTTATATTAAATTTAAATAAAATTATCATCAATGTTTATTCAAACTGAAGAAACTCCTAATCCAAATGCTTTAAAATTTCTACCTGGCTGCATTATCAGTGATAATGGTCCTGTTTTTTTTAGCAATGTTAGTGAAGCTTTGAAAAAAAGCGTTCTTGCTACCAAGATTTTTGAAATTGGCTCAGTATCTGCAGTTTTTTATGGGGAGAATTTCATTACAGTTACTAAAATTGAAGATAGCAATTGGTCTCTGCTTAAGCCAGAAATATTAATGGTCATTATGGATCACTTAGTTTCAGGCATGCCAATTTTTGACCAACCAAATGATGTGATGCAAAACATAGATACTGATGGCATGTCAGATATTGAAAAGCAAATCATTGAAATCATTGAAACCAGAGTAAGACCTTCTGTTGCGATGGATGGTGGCGACATTATATATCAGGGCTTTACTGATGGTGTTGTATATCTTCAACTTCGTGGTGCCTGTTCGGGTTGTCCTAGTTCATCAATTACTCTAAAAAACGGCATTCAATCCATGCTTCAACATTATGTTCCTGAAGTTATATCTGTAGAAGCTGTTGAAGAGTAAAATCGTGAACGTTCACCATAATCAAGTTATGAAGCGCACCTTGGTGTCATTACTGC
>RXKF01000046.1 GCA_003963235.1 Rickettsiales bacterium | reverse complement strand
CTACCAATTTCTTTGCTTCTCTCTTCGCCGCTCTCATCGCTTATCAGATAAAACCAGCAAAACCTCTTATCTCTTATCCATAACTCGGGTTATTTAGGCATATATATTAATAATTATTAATATATAGAAGTTTTTAAAATGGGTAAACCTAAAAAGAAGAGTGCTAAAAATAAATCTAAAAATATGAAAAAAGCTGAGGTTGCAGTTATCAGTAATGATGCAATTCAGCAAGGAGATAGTTCCGTTGAAACATCAAATAATAATTTAAAAAAGTTTGATAAAAAATTTGCTATAATTGAAGAAAAAGTTAAAGAATACAAAGATACATTATTCACAGATAACAATTATCTTAAATATTGTTATACTGTTGCATTAATATTAAAAGATATAGAAACTTTAAAATTATTAAGTGTCATTAAACCTATAAATGAATTACTTACTTTTGATAAAATTCATGAGAACATACTGCACATATTAAAAAGCACCAATGATTCAGATGAACCTATTAAAAAATTTCTCAAAAACATCAAGAATGTTTCTTATGGAGAACAAATTTTATCCGAAGATGAATTAGTCGCCAAGCGAAAAGAGAGTACAAAACACCTCCCCATAAAGCTAAAATTCCAAGCAATTAAGGAATTTGACGAAGATTATCCTTCTCTTTTTACGAAGAAATTAGACAACTATACGAGTTCTGCCATACAAAGACAAACAAAAGCTCTAGAAGATTCTAAAGACAACAATCATCTTTTAGGAGTTGTATTTTTTGTTAAAGCGCTAAATACTGAAGGAGAAATTGCAGCTTATCATTATGATCAAGCAATAGGATATTTTTCTACTGAATGTCAAAAATCGATTACAAAAAATTTAAATAGCAGTATTAATAATCTAATTTGTGTTAGTAAATGCTTCAGAACTGAAACAAGTTCTATTACCAATAAATTATTAATCGATCTTTGCGATAAGCATCAAACTCATACTAAACAAGAGATGCTAGACTTGTTAACAGTTTTTGCACAATTTAGTTATATGAGCGGTTACATGGCAGATGCTGAGATTACTGCAGAATTAGCGTATAACATATACACTAATAGCATTCAAGATTTTTCAGATAAAAAAGATCTATCTAAAACATTACACCACTTAGGTAAAATAATGTATCATATTGATTATCTCAAGGGTAGTGATTATATTCAAATTGCTCACAAATTAGATCCTGACTCTGAAGAAATAAAATCAACGATGATTGAGTTAGATTTAACTATTCAAAATTCTCGACAGTATAATTTATCCAATCCCCACATATTATTCAATAAAGATAATTATAATCAATTCAACGTCTATGATGTCATTGCAAAATATAACTCATTGCACTTTAAAAATTCACCTACTAATAACATTATAGAATTTTATCTATTATTGAGTAAAAGTAACATTAATCAATTAGATGTATCTGAGCTAGTTAAAGCATTTCAGTCTATTCCCTTTGAAAAGTCAATTACCTATAAAGTTGTACAAATTGTATTGGATGTTTTGCAAAATTCTAATGAACAAGCTCTTGCTAATTTATGCAAATTACTCGAAAGTACAAAATATGTTCAACTAAAAATTGATAATTTGACAAGTATTCTTTCTTTTATTACAACAATAAAAAACTTAGATTGGAAATTATATTATGACCATATAAATGATTTGCATAAAAATGAACTTAACAACTCTGAAGATACAGGACTTACTTATTATAAATTTATATTGCAAATAAATAATGATTTGATAGATGAAGCTAACGTGAGCTTAAAAAATATATGTACTAAAGAACATTCTTCAAGTCTAAAATTACTACCGTATTATAGGAGTCAAGCCGAAGAAATATATATTTCTACCTTAATTGAAAAAAGAAAGATCTCTAAGGCAAAAGAATATATTGAAAATGAGTTATATACTCAAGACTTAAAATCTAAATTTTTATTATTACTAAATACTTTAGAACAAGCCGAGCAAGTTCACAACACCGAATCAGAGCAAGAATCACGCGACATTGAAGAGATAACATCGATAATAGATCTTGCTGACATTACCAAGGTCGAGCCGGATGTTAGCGATGAAGAAGAAACAGCAATTACAGATGCAGAAATTCCTCTCTCAGAAGATAAAGATATTTTCACAAATCTGACTCCACAAGAAATACATAAATATTTTCAACATTTGAAAGCCCAAGCAATCAAATCAAATCCCACTGATAAATTATCAAAATCATCGGAGCATTCTTGGTATTTGGAGAACACATGTATTGATTCTAAATCTTCACAAGTAATTAAAATTCCTAATAAGGCTAATTTCTATGCGTTGATCGATCCAAAGCTTTTAGCAACTCTTGACTTTGCAACCGCTGATCAATTTCGTACAGCATTAGAAAAAGGCTTTGCTTCACGAAAAATTGGTCAAAATGGAATAAAACTATTAGGAAATAATCTGATAGAATTAAAAATTAAAGGTGATATACGTCTATATACGAATGAACTGTATAAGAATCCAAATGGAGATGTTTTAATTAAATTTTCCAAGCAAGGTACTCATAAGGACGTGACAAGAGAAGTAAAAAAATCTTACATAAAAACTATCGATGTTGAGTCATCAGCTCCATTTGATTTCTCAAAAATTTACAATGAGGAGTTTGGGCAAGAATGCGTAGCACCATTTGAAAATCTGCCTTACGAGGAAGATTTGGTAGATACTATGGGCGCTGATGATGCAAATAATTAAGCTATGAAACGCGCCTTGGTGTTATCCCCGCGCAGGCAGCCATTGACCGTTCACGCAATGGCGTCAACTTAAGGAAAAATAAATAAAAGTATAGAGCTTAAGGTTGTTTTTGTATAGCATCTTTTTATTTTAGGAGGATGCCATATGAAAAGGGGTAAAGACTTAATCAATCAATCTAAAAACCTT
>RXKF01000043.1 GCA_003963235.1 Rickettsiales bacterium | reverse complement strand
GAGTATCTCTTAAAGATATATAGCTCAATCTATTAACATTAAATTGAGAAAATCTTGGTATAGTTTTCACTTTAAACCCCTTCTACAAACATTTGAAGCAAAATGCTTCTAGTAATATTTTCTACCTTATGACCAGCTCTTTCTAATCTAGCCACTGACTGTTCTATCTCTTCCTCTCTGCACAGGAGATAGCCACCTGTGAAGTTTATTTTAACTAACATATTGTTTTCCTTTAATAAGTTTTATAGAATACAAAATTCTTAGTGGTGTAAGCTACACTTACACCTTTAACATCTTTAAAAGATTTAATTGATTTATCATGATAATAAATTACATCTTTATCCTTATGAGTCAACTTGCTTATATAAGCTGATCCCACTACATTAATCCAAGACTTTTCATCTTGAATGTTATAGTAAGATAACATTTCCTTATATGAATGAAATTTATCTTTTCTCTTAACACTATTAGCCCAAGAGAATTGATTTTTCTTAAACACTACTGCACAGTAATCAACATGTGATTTTTCTGCCCTAGCCATTACTACTTTATTAACGGCCTCTTGTTCCGCTTGACTAGTACCTCTAGCCTCGTGGTAAGAGTTGATAGCCATACATAGTATAGGAGTTAATAGAATTGACATAATGATTCCTTTTGCAGTAGTTAATAATTTATTTTTTAATTTCTAAGTTCATTTAATTTATCAAAATATAATTTACCGTATTTAAACTTAGTTGAATATTCAACATTTTTGCCTTCAAGATTCCTCATCTTAATATTGATAGGGTCATCTGAATTACCTCTAACTGTTTCAACTGATTCTCCCTTTAATAAGATAACAGCTTCATACTGTCCATTACCATTAACAGAAGTTTTAACATAATTGCATTTAACGATTTTACCTTGTTCCATTTTAATCTCCTTATGATATTAAATGTACTAATTCATTATTAACCATTGTATCTGAAAATTCCCAATCTTCAGCATATATTTGAGCCTATAAATATTATTTTTGTTTATGAATAGTTGATTCAGTAATATCTACTGCACCAGTAACAAAATTCTTTGTTACTCTAAAAGTATCTTTAGCACAAGTCACTACTTGACCTGAACTAATTATATAAGCAATAGCTATAATTCCAATAATAGTAAAAATTGTTCTCATAATGATCCCCTTTTAAAAAGTGTATGCTTGTTGTACATAGATGTATGCTAGTTGTACATAACAAGCCATTAATATATAAAGCGCACCTAATATAATACTAGATGCACCTGTAACGTTAACATAACCTCATATTGTATGCTAGTTGTACACAATAATTAGCTATATCTTATAATCAATCTAGTTATAACACTATATACCATTACTAGATTAATATAAATCCACCATAACCTCTATATGTATGCTAGTTGTACACATAAAAATAGCTATATACTTATTTAAATATATAGCTATAGATAAAATTATTGCCTTGAAGATACTCTGCAGTTAATACCCCCCACAAAACACCTTAAAGGCAACAATATCGCCTGATGATAGTAGTTACCTATCAATTATAGTGGTTCTTTTTTCCACCATGTTTTTATAACTATTAAAAAAGATTTTATATCACTACCACCAATAGTAGCAATACTACTGGCGATTGCGATTATAGATAATAGTATCTTCATAATTATCCCTTTTAATAGATATAAAAAAAGCTACATTTTAAAATGTAGCTGTAGTAATTTAACTTGTTTTATATAGGCATAAAAAAACCACACTTTATAGTGTGGTCTATAATTTTATAATTCCAATAATAAGCCTCTAATTAGGTTTATTGTTTCATTTGCATCGTTTGTTATTTCGCTTTTTTGCTTCTTCATTTCGGCATGGTTTAAACTCTTATAACTCTCATCAACTTTTAAGTATTTGGCAGTTTTATCTAATCTCTTATTCTTTGGACTGTAGGCGTATTTGTTAACCGCCTCATCATCAATAAATATAACACTGTCTAGTTCTTTGAAGTATTTAGCAGTCAGTCCGCTCCTATCTCTAGGAGCTTTAACAATACAACGCCCCCTTGATTGGTGAGTCGATTGTACTTGCTTATTCCATGCGTCAATATTCAATTCTGCAAAGTCATAAAGCCCTGCATAATTCAATGCTAGTTTTATATCGATTGGCAATAACTTAATATTTAGGTCATTATTTTGATAATGTCTTAAAATTAATTTAGCATTTTTTAAAATTGATTTTTTTGTATTATTGTGCACACAATAAATAAAATTATCTGATTTTAAATTGTTCAAAAACTTATCTTTTGAATAGTTGAATTCTTTAATTAACTTGTTAGACATTTCTACACCTTTTTAATTTTGATAATATAGTATTATAGCACACTATAATATAAATGTGTAATTATTTTAATATATTTTATAATATAATACTATATTATCAAAACTAAATATTATTATAATAATTGGTTTACTTGTTAAATTTAACTACCATTTTATCATAATATAAAGTTATTTATTTTAAATAACTTTAATCAATGCTACTATAATTTTTATAATAGCATTTATAAAGTTACTTGCTTAATTGGTTAACTTCATTTTTTAAATAATTTTTAATTTTAATCATTTTAGCATTGCCAAATTTTAAATTAACTAATTTATCCAACATAATAGAATCAACAATCCCAACTGTTTTTAATTCGCTTATATATTCGTTATACTTTTCCACTAATTTAATTATTTCAGCATTTAAAAACTCATCTGAATATTTAACTTTAAATTCATTGTTAGCTATATTATATGAAATAATACCATTATCAATATTTGCATCTATCGAATTAATACATTTAAGCAATGATATCATGCTAGAATTATTAATCACGTGATTAAGGTTATCTTGTAATAAATTCATGCCGTTATTATCCAAGCTTAAAACTTTTTTAGTAGTATTAATAATAGTAGTATTATTACAACCACTACTAGTTACAATAACTTTAAAGATGTTTTTGCATACGTTTAAATTTTTT
>RXKF01000036.1 GCA_003963235.1 Rickettsiales bacterium | reverse complement strand
ATCCGCGTAAATAATACATGTAGGCACTGTTAAACTTTCTATGTCAACCAATCTATCTTCTAATTTCCACTCCTTATTTACACAAACATTTTTAACGCAAAAATTATTTATAATATCTTCAAGTAATGCTCTGGGAATATCAATACCCGACTGCAGCCAATGCTCTGTGCAGAGAAAAATCTCACGAAAATTTAATGGCAATGTAAAATATTTTTGAATTTTATTATTAAATTGCATTGGAAACATTAGGAAAAAAATGATTTGAATATATAATTTGGGAATTTTCTCCATATCTGCAATAGAATTAATTAATTCTAAATTATCTCGCATCAGAGTAAATTTTTGTAAATGCGAAAAATCCCAAGGCGTAGTCAACAAAGTTAAGCTACTAATATTATTATCAGCAACACCAAGGCAAATATTACCACCAATACAATGACCTATTAAATTAATTTTTCTATTAGTATATTTATTAATAACTTGAATTATATTTTCAAGCTCATTCACCAGATCCTTTATTACTAACTGCCTATTAGTTTCCTTCCAATTAATTAAGTAAACATCACCTTGCTGCAACAGATTCTCAATAAAATTATTTTCTTTAGAAATGAATAATATTTCTGGTGAATTAAAAATAGAAGGCGTGATTAAAAATATCTTACCTGCTCTGATTGAAGATTTATAAAATAATAAATCTGCTATTTCAGAATTATAAATATCATTATCGACTAAATTAATATTACTAAGATATTTGAAATTTTTATTTTCATGAGCAAATTTCTTATATTCTTTTTCATATTGATTAAACTCGCTTATTTTGATATCAAACATATAAAAAAGTAATTGATCTTATAAAGTATAATATTGACTCCTCATGCATTAACTGTTATTGTAAGCGCCAATCATTTTCAGCGTAACTTAAGTTAGCGTGTTATATTTTTAATATTATGAAAACTATATAGCATAAGCAAACATATCTACGACTAGAAATTACTTTTAAAGTTTTTTTTTTGTCTTGTAGGGTGTTTTGTAAACCATGTCTAATAATCAAATTAATCAGTTCAAAAGTAATTTTCGTAATATATTCTGGCCTATTCACAATTCAGAACTGTCAAAATTTATTCCAATATCCGCATTGATGTTTTGTGTTATATTTAACCAAAATATTTTAAGAATTTTGAAGGATAGCATATTAATTTCAGAAGTAAGTGCTGAAGTGACAAGTTTTAGCAAAGTTTATGTTGTCGCTCCAATGGCTGCGATGTTCGTGATATCATATGCAAAATTAATTAATCATTTACCTATTCATAAAATATTTTATTACTTAGCTGCAATATTCACCAGCTTTTATATTCTTTTTGCATTTATAATTTATCCTAATATCGATTTATATCATATGGATAGAGAAGTTCTTCAAGAATTAATGATTAAATACCCACATTTTAAATGGTATATAGCGGCAGTTGGCAATTGGAGCTATATTATATTTTACTCATTATCCGAATTATGGCCGAATGTTTTTTATGTTCTAATGTTTTGGCAAATCGCAAATGAAGTAACTAAAACAGATGAAGCTAAGCGCTTTTATACTTTATTTTCATTATTTGGAAATTCATCGCTAATATTGGTTGGATTTCTAATGATGTATCTATCAAGTGATAATAGTGTAATAAATAAATTATTTACAGTATCAGATAGCAAAATTCTCTTAACTCAAGTTTCGATAAGCTTAGCAGTATTATCAACCATCTTATCTTGCCTATTAGTTCGCTATATTGCTAAAAATCTTATTAAAGATCCTCTTGAGTTAAATAATTCTGCAATTGCAAAATTAAAAAGACCAAAAATGGGTATAGTCGAAAGCTTTAAATATATCACGCGCTCAAAATATTTATGGTTAATGCTAATATGCTCTGCATCCTTTGGCTTGTCAATGAATCTGGTGGAAGCTGTCTGGAAAGCAAAAATTAAAGAGCTTTATCCAACTGTTAATAGTTTTGCCGAATTTAATAGTCTGTATATTCTTTGGACTGGCGTTGCTATTATGGTAATGACTATTATTGGGAATAATGTAATGAGGCGCAGTAATTGGTTTGTTGCTGCTGTAATTTCACCGCTAATTATTTTAATTACTGGAACATTATTTTTCATATTAGTTGTATTTGATGATTATATAATGTCTTACCTTGATGGAATCATTATAATGTCACCATTAGCGCTTGCTGTATTTGTTGGTGCGGTACAAAATATTTTATCAAAAGGATCAAAATATTCAATATTGGATACATCAAGCCAAATGCTTTATATACCACTTGATCAAGAGCTTCGCACTAAAGGAAAAGCTGCTGTTGATGTAATTAGCCCCAAGATTGGAAAATCCACTAGTGGCTTACTTCAGTCATTGATATTTACAATAGTTCCTACAGCTACATATAGCTCCATTTCATTTGGATTAATGATTATTTTTATTGTAGTTTGTGTATTATGGATTTACGCAGTAAGGAAAGTTTATTTTGAATACCAAAAAATTGTTTAATGATAAAATTAATATAAATCAACTTGATTTATATTAATTTTTCTTTTAAAAACTCCTAATAACAAGTAAAAAAAAGAATTTAAAAATGTTTATTGATAAAATACCCGCTAAAACAAAAGATGGCGATTTCAACGTAATTATTGAAATTTCGATGAATAATGGTCCAGTGAAATATGAATTTGACAAAGAAGCGGGGGCAATTATGGTCGATCGCTTCATGCAAGTTTCTATGTCATATCCCTGCAATTATGGTTTTATTCCCCATACTTTATCTGAAGATGGTGATCCTGTTGATGTTTTAGTAATGTCTCAGTTTCCAATTATTTCATCAGCTTTAATTAAAGTTCGCCCTGTAGGAGTATTAATTATGGAAGATGAATCTGGTTTAGATGAAAAGATCTTGGCTGTGCCAATTTCAAAACTAGATTCAACATACGATAATATTATTGATATAGATAATGTTCCAGATATGATTAAAAGCAGAATAGTTCATTTTTTTGAAAGTTACAAATTACTGGAAAAAAATAAATGGGTAAAAATTGTCGGTTGGGAGAATGCCGAAAAAGCTAAATCATTAATTGACGAAGCTATTAATCGTTTATAGAAAAACATTTTTAAATAGTAGGATTAGATGGGTAAAAATAATAAACAAAGCCTATTAGATTCTAGCAAGCAGGAAAATGATACTCCAGCTAATTCTACACTATTAAGATCTGGTTTGATTGTTGCGTTATTTACTTTACTCTCTAGATTTTTTGGCTTAGCTAGAGAGTTTTTTATCGCCTATATGTTTGGCACATCACAAACAGCTGATTGTGTAAATGTTGCTTTTAAGTTTCCTAATTTATTTAGAAGGATATTTGGCGAGGGAGCTTTATCCTCAGTTTTTATTCCTATATATAATGAAAAATTACTAACATCCAAATTAGAAGCAAAAAAATTTAGTGGTGAGGTATTCACATTATTATTTCTCACGTTAATAGCAATTACTATCGTCATCGAAATCTTGATGCCCTATTTGATGATATTAATTGCCCCTGGTTTTTATCAAGATAAGAGTAAATTTGAGTTAGCTGTCATTCTTTGCAGAATAACCACGCCTTATTTAATATTTATCTCAATTACCGCCTTCTTTGGCGCCATACTTAATTCAGTTAAGAAATTTGCTGCTTTTGCATTCACACCAGTGATTATGAATATTTGCATTATTACTATAACTTATATCTTACAAGAAAATTATGCTGCTTATTATGGCGTGTGCTATGCTTTGATTGCTGCTGGCATTCTGCAAGTTGGTTTTATGTTATTTTGTTTATATCGAGCAAAACTAATATTTAAAGTAAACTTTAATTTAAACGATCAGTCAGTTATAAAATTAGTGAAAAATATGGGACCTGCTACCCTCAGCTCTGGCGCACAACAGATCGGCTTGTTTATTACTCAATCTATCGCCAGCTTTCTTCCAGGAGCAATTGCTATATTATCTTATGCCGATAGGTTATACCAGCTCCCACTAGCTTTAATTGGCATTACATTTAGCACAATTTTACTACCAGAATTATCACAAATATATAAAACAAAAAATTATGCTAGGGCAAATATATTGCAAAATAAAGCTATTCAAGTTGCCTTGTTTGTTTCACTACCAGCGACATTTGGATTACTTAGCTTATCGCACCCCATTATTCATTTAATCTATGAAAGAGGGCAATTTACCTCTGAAGATACTACAGCAACAGCACAAGTATTAGCGTGGTTTTCATTAGGACTACCTGCATATATACTAGCAAAAATCATTACACTAATTTATTACTCAAACCTTGACACTAAAGCCCCAATGTATATTACTTTTACATCACTCATTATCAATATTATATTAAGTATCGCTTTAATGATACCTTTTGGCATTAATGGATTGGCCGCTGGTTCGTCTTTATCTGCATGGATAAATGTATATTTATTATATATTTATTCAAAAAAATATGGCGATTTTAGGATTATATTTGAGACAAAATATTTTGCGTTTAAAGCTGTGATTGCCTCTATTATTATGTTTTGTTTTATTAATATAATTAGCTTTTATTTTAGTCATTTATATTATTTAGATAGTTCTATTATCAAAATAGGTTTCCTTCTTGGAACTATAATGCTTGGCATTACCGTATTCGTTTTATTTTCATATTTGTTGGGTATTCATAAAGTACTTTTAATTAAAAAACAGATTATTTAATTATTTTGCAATTTGTGTATTAAAATCTAAATTTTGGCTTGACTAATGAATTTAAGGAGTATATTTTACCTATCTGTATTTTAGATAAATTGTTGTAGAAAAAAAGCCGTGTCTAAGAAAAAAAATAAAAACTTATTGGTTAAGCTTGTTAGCACAGCAGGAACTGGTTATTTTCTAGTTAAGAAACGTAATCCAAAAACTCTGACTGAAAAATTGTCTTTTAATAAGTACGATCCAAAAGTGCGTAAGCATGTTGAGTTTAAAGAAGAAAAAATAAAATAGAGTTTTGTATATATGGCAGTAAAAATTCGTTTAGCACGCGGTGGCGCAAAAAAACGTCCTTATTATAGAGTAGTTATTGCTGATGCACGTGCCCCAAGAGATGGTGCTTTCATCGAAAAGATTGGAACTTATAATCCATTCTTGACAAAAGAAGATGAAAATCGTATAGTTTTAAAAGCTGATCGTGTAGAACACTGGCTTTCACATGGTGCACAACCAACTGAAAGAGTTGCAGGTTTTATTAAAGCAGCTGGTATTAAGTTACCTGATGCTATTTTAAGAAAAATGGACATCAAAGTTAAAGCTCAGACTATAAAAAAGTCTAGAAAAGAAATAAAAGAGCAAGCCTCTAAATAATATTAGTATACAGAATTAATTCTTTTTTATGAATTAATTCTGACTTAAGCCGAATTAGCTCAACGGTAGAGCAACCGCCTTGTAAGCGGTAGGTTGTCAGTTCGAATCCGACATTCGGCACCACTTTTAAACTTCCAGCGACTATTCAAAATATTCCTTTTTTATATTTTATAAGCTTTCAACTGTTTTTACTATAGTAAATTAAGCCGAGATTTGCAATTATCTAGATATTGTCATTCCCGCGTAGGGCTAAGAATCCAGTATAAACACTTCTTTTCTGGATCTCCGCCTTCGCGGAGATGACATCTAAAATTTTGCCTAATTCAATTTTTTACTATATATCTCAGCATCATTTTCAAAACTATATCAATAACAGATTTAGAAATGTAATAATATTATCTTATTACATTATTATACAAGTTATTTATTTATAATATTTATGGACAAATATTACTGTATTAAAGATTATTATTTATCAGAATTCACTTTAACATTTAAATTATAGAATTCTGATAGATTTTATTTTTTTAAATATAGGTTACAATATGAAACGAACTAATAATGAAGAAAAAAACACATATAATTTTCCTAATATTCAATGTGGTTTTATCACAATCAATGTTAATGATTTAGTAAATAAAATTAAAGATTTCTATATTAAACATAGTCAAACTCAGCAATTTATTGATAAAAACAATAATATAACTATAGAAAAAACATATGCTAGTGACGAGATTATTGTTTTCAATGACAATGTTCTTCATTCTTTTTATCTAACATATAATCAATTTTTAAACATTCAATTAACTAAACCACAATTAGATTTAGACATATTAGCCCAGAAAGCACTGGATCAATCAGTAAAAACACATATTACTAATTTGATTAAGGCTGGTCAAGAAGGGGTATTAAAAATCAATCAAAAACTTCTCATATTTTTCAATAAATTAAGTGAATTTATAAAATTTGAAATTAAATATGAGTCAATTCAGGATAGATCAAAATTAATTGAGCAAATCGATGATTTAAATAAAGAAATCAGTAACTGCGCAATGCAAATAGATACGTTATCATCCGAAATAAATAATTACCTAAAAAACACATTACCTGTAATTATAAATTCTACCGAGGGTAGCGAACTCGAAAACACAGACTCTGAAGATGCATATTTAACTGGCAATAGTGAATATGCAGCCTGTGAATATAATTTTAATTCTTAAGAATATCTATCTTATGGATTTAAGAACATTCGTGGTAAAGACATAAAATGAATGGTGCAATATGTGAATTTACACAGATTATTGTGCCATTTTCACAAAAATGAGAATCAATCATCTTTAAAGCCTGATGACACTCCTCTACAAGGTAATTTGGTAAATATGTAACAATAATATCTTATCTTATTATTAAAGGTTATTTATTTACACTATTTATGGATAAATCTTACTGACTATATTAAAAAAATATGATCTATCATCATTGGAATTCAATGCTTAAATTATATAATTCTGATAGATTTTAATTGTTTTAAAATATAGGTCATAATATGAAACGAACTACTAATGAAGAAATAAATATATATGATTTTCCTAACATTCAATGTGGTTTTATCACAATCAATATTAATTATTTAGCAATGCAAATTTGTGCTGCTAAAAATTTTACATATGATCAAGAATTAAAATTTACAGATTCTTTGTATCAAATCTACTATGAATTAGTAAATATTAAAAGATATAACTTAGATTCAAGTACAGTCAATCAAGAAATTAATAAAAAACTTTATGACTCTTTTGCTGAATTAATTAAACATCTAAAATCCAAAATTAAATCCAACTTAATTCAAGATAGATCAGAATTAATTACAAAATTAAATGATTTAAATAAAGAAATCAGTAACTGCGCAATACAAATAGACAACACACACTCATCCAAAATAAATGATTGCCTTAAAAATGATTCTACAAAGATGCCCAAACTAAACTCCGAAGAGGCATTTTTAACGACTTCTGATGAAAATGAGCAGATTAATGAAGTATCTGAACAAACTGATGAAATTCTTCTACAAGGTACTATTGATGATAATAATGAAGAAACAAATACACATAATTTTCCTAATATTGAATTGGGCCTTATCACACTCAATGTTGATGATTTAGTAAATAAAATGAGAGAGTTTTATATTCAACATAGTCAATCTAAGACATTTATTGATCAAGGCAATACTACAACTACAGAAACAACTTATACAAGTCCCGAGATTATTATTTTTAATCAGAATATTGTTAATTTTTTGAATCTAATATACAATCAACTGTTAAGCATTCAAATAAGTGATTTTGAGTTATATTATGACGAACTTGAGTTGGCGCTGGATCACCAAACAAAAAATAATATTAATAATTTGTTTTATAATATTCAGATCAAACATATACCCTACACTAGTAGTGCACTTCTCATATTTGTACATACATTAAGTGCACAAGTAATATCCGAAATTAGATACAACTCCATTCAAGATAGATCAGAATTAATTAAACAATTAAATGATTTAAATACAAACAGCAGTATATTCAAAAAACAAATAGATCAGTTCTTATACACGGCGCATTGTTGGATCGAGAAAGTAAAGGAAGCACCACCTGTAATTATATATTCTCCCAATGATTACAAATATGAAGACACAGATTCCCAAAAAAACACAGACCCCGCAAGTATGTTTTTAGCTGGTGATTCGGAATCTGATTCTGATGAAGATAATTTTTGATTATATTAAGTCATTTATTCTTAAGAAAATCTCTCTTATGGATTTAGAGAATTCTTGGGAGAGGCGTAGAATGAATGGTGCAATATATGCATTCACACACATTCTTGTGCCATTCCCACAAAAATGAGAATCAATCGTCTTTAAAACCTAAGAGTAATAAATTATCATATCCTTCTGGCCATATGTTTATAGTCGTCATATTTCATTGTTGATGGCTCGATCAAAAATTCCAAGGAATCAATATAATGCTCAATTAATTTTATTAAACCTTGTTTATGCTGCATTATTTCATCAGGGGTAATTACTAGCTCAGTGGTTTTTATATATGGCTTACTACTGTTGATTTTTATATATATAATTTTATCTAAAGTTGATTTAAAACCAAAACCATTGTCTGCTAAAATAATTGCTTCAACTAACATTTGTGGAGACAAGCCTGATAAAATATCTTTTGTGGCGGGTATAGCTCCCGTTTTAAAGTCCATTATAGTTGCTTGATTTTTACTATTAATCTCAATCCTATCGGCGATACTTTTAAGCGTTATAGTGTTTCCCTTAATATCAAGATTAATACTACCAGTTATTTCACTATAAATTTTTACTGCTTTTTTTCTTCGCATTTCATCATATGCAATTAATTCATTGCTCATTGCAGTTATTTTTATTCTCCAATCTTTTTTGCTATAAATAGGCACATTACTATTTAATAAAATCGAATCAGCAATATCGATGATTTGCTGCTGCTTGTTATGATTAAAAGGCTGATAATTTTTTGTATAATTATCCATGACATTATGGAAAAAATTACCAAAATCAGCTAGATTCGGATATTCATTAATTTCATCAATTTTTCGTAATTTTAATATTTTTTTTAAGTAAAAATTATATGGGGCTCTGATTAGGGTTTCCACATCAGTGGCATATATTATATTTGGAAAAATATTAGCCTTTGCAGATGTTATTTCATTCACTGAATTTTGTTGACCAAATATAGCTTTTGCATTTTGTACTTTAAATTTATCCCCTAAAATATATTTTAAATTAAGAATAAATGGTGATGGGAGCGTTTTTTTATTAGTAATATCGCGCTTGCTTCGAGTTAAAATAACGTTTTTATTTTGTATATTTAAGTAAAAATCATATAATGCGCAGTCCATTTTAGCCTGATTGCCAGTTAATTTCAGTTTTTTTTGCATCGCATTATTTATCCAAGGGCTAGATGCATTAATACTAGGGTAACTGCCCTCATTCATATCAGTTATAAATACGTAATCATAATTAATAAGCGCAATGCTATTGGGATTAGCTATAGTTATATTTGAATTTGATTTAACAAAAATTCTTCCACCATTAAGCGTTTGTTTTAATATTTCAGAAAAATTTTCTACATTTGTAATCAAAAAATTTGTTTTTAATTGGCACAACTCCATTAAAGGCTCAACAATTTCTTGATGAGATATCCATATATTTGGTACTAATTTTTCTGCAATTGATAGTGTTTGTTTTAATAATATGTTGAACTTATTAGATGGTTGTTGATTCTCCAGCAATCCTTGAATATCTGAAAAAAAATCAATAAGCCCACTATTTTCGCTATCACGCACAATATTAGAAATGACTTGCATATTAGGAGCAAATCTATTTTTTTTTCGAACAAGTTTTTTTAATTCAAGAGCAAGAATACAGTTAATCAAGGGGTGAGATAAAAAGCTAAAAAACTTTTTTAAATTAAACGGACAATATATTTGCTCTGCAATCAATGTGATGAGCGTTATTGCCGATGATTGTAAAATATTATGACCAAATTGATCTTGATAAGTTAAATTATATTTTTCTAAATAAATACTATATTGTTCTTTAACTTGTTGATCATGGGTGATTATGGCTATCTTGCTATTTGGTTTTTCAGCAATAATTTCATTACATTTTAACGCAATATATTCAGCTTCATGAAAAATATTTTCGAATTTTATATAATCAATGTGTTGCTCTAAGTTACTAGCATCAGTATCCATAATCAATTTATCAACTATAGAATCATGCCATTTATTGATAATTACAGTTTTAAAATGATTATCTTCAATTAATTGAATTAATTTACAAACATCTGGTGAAAAATTACTTTTATTTTTGATTATTTGACTCGATTCATTAGGAAAGGGGAGCAAAATTATATGACAATTATCAAGCTTAATGGCTTCTTGGATGAAATTATTACTCATTAAGTTATTACCACAAATACCAGCCATAATCAGGCCTTTTTCTGGATTTTTTTTAATGTTTTTCAGCTCAGAATCAAATACCATTTTTTGATATAATGCTCTTGATGTTTTTTTTAAATCAATAATTTTTTTATTCCAGACAGTATAAGAATAAACGAGAAAATCATAAATTTTAAACCAATGCTCGGGCTGATCTAACACTGGAAGATTTTTTAATTCTTCAATGTTAATATTATTAGCCTCTAATTCATAAAATAAATTGGCCAATGACGGAGCCAGTCTTAAGCATTGTATTTGATCATAATTTAACTTTTTATATTCATGTATCACTTCAGCTAAAGTAATTTTTTCCTCAAGCCTACTAATACTACCAACTTGATCTGATGGAATTTTAAAAATTTCTTCGCTATTTATTGTGATTTCAGAAAGTGAAATGACATCTGGTAAAATGCATGAACCGAATTTTTGTACCAACATTTTTTGTAAGTTGTTACATGCAATACCGCTGGGTAAAATGATTTTTAAATTACTAAAATTATCACCATAAAGTTTTATAGCCATCTCCATCACTTCTGATAGAAAATTTTGCTTGGAACTTACTTTGAAAACTGTCATTAAAACATCATAAAATATATGTAATAAATTAACTTGGAAACAATAGCAATTATAATTGTTTTAAAGAAATTTACGCGAACAAAACCAGTTAAAAAAATAATAAATTTACCAAAAAAAGGAATCCCGCTAAGCACTAGTAAAACATAAATGAGTTGACCATTACGCAGTTGCAGAAGCGTTTTATTCGGCTCTATGACATGATCTTTATTTAGGGGCGCTAAAATTTTATAACATAAACTACCAAAAAAATAATTAAAGCACGACACTAAGAAATATGCTAGCGTTGCGATGATGATTATGTGCAGCTTATTATAAGAATCAAAAATCTTCATTGAAGCTATAACAATTTCATCAGAGAAACAAAATACTAAATTACTAGTAAAAATATCAGTAAAAAGCAGAGAATATATTTCGGTCATAATTTATAAAACTTAAATAATAATATTTTTTATTTAGAGATATAATTACTTATAATCAGATTTATTATATATATCAATTTTTCTCAAGTTTTTTTAATCGTTTTAGCTAAATGTACTTGCAAACTTATTAATCAAGAGCTAACTTATAAGAATGTTATAAAAATGATATTTTAGAGGAAAAATGCTTAATATATCTTTTGATACTAAAGATTTATATGAAAATGAAGCAATTGTAGTTTTAATTAATGATCAAATGCAATTAGATCAAACTATTATAGAAATTGATCAAAGATTTCATGGAATAATATCAAAAACTATACAAAATTCTAATAAATTTAAAGGCAAATTCGGTCAAACTTTTACAGTCACTTCTGTTGACAAACATGGATCTATTAAATCAATAATTATAATTGGCATTGGTAGTGAATCCAAAATTGCAGAATATCAAATCGAAGAGCTGGGTGGTAGAATTTTTTCGGCTGCAAAAATTGTTAAAGCAGTTAGTATTGGGCTTTTTGTTAGTTCAAAAATTAATGATTTTACCCAAAAAGAAGTTTCAAGTTTGATAGCAAGCGGCGCTATGCTCTCTGCATATAAATTTGATCACTACTTTACTAAAAATAAATCAGAAAAATTCTGTGTAAAAGATTTTAATATAATCGTCGAAAATTCTGATGATGCTTATAAATTTTTTGAAAGCAAAAAAGCTGTTGTTAAAGGTGTGTATTTTGCTCGTGATTTAACTAGTGAATTACCAAATATTTTATATCCAGAAACTTATGTTGAACAAATTATTGAAAAACTAGAGCCACTTGGAATTGAAGTAACTGTATTAGGCGAAAGAGAAATGCGTCATTTAGGCATGGGTGCTCTTCTTGGAGTTGGTCAAGGGTCTGACAAAGAATCTAAGATGGTTATAATGAAATATAATGGTGTTGATAATGATCAAAAGCCCGTGTGTTTTGTCGGCAAAGGCGTTACTTTTGACACTGGTGGTATTTCAATTAAACCAGCTTCTGGTATGAGTGATATGAAACATGATATGGCTGGATCTGCTACTGTAGTTGGAGTAATAAAAGCGCTCGCATTAAGAGGGGCTAAAGTAAATGTCGTGGGAGTTGTTGGCTTAGTAGAAAACATGCCGGACGGCAATGCACAAAGACCAGGTGATGTAGTTAAAACTATGTCTGGTCAAACTGTAGAGATATTAAACACAGATGCAGAAGGACGATTAGTTTTATGTGACTGTTTAACTTATTTACAAGAAAATTTTGATCCTGAATGTATTGTTGATTTAGCAACTCTTACAGGAGCAATAACTGTTTCACTTGCTCATACCTATGCAGGGATATTTTCAAATGATGATCAATTATCTGACAGATTAATTAAATCATCAATGGCGACTAATGAGAAATTATGGAGAATGCCGTTACATGAAGATTATGATAATATGATCAAATCACCTGTTGCCGACATGGCAAATATTGGTAGTGAAAAAGGTGCAGCTGGTAGTTCGACAGCAGCTCAATTTTTGCTGCGTTTTATTAAGGATGATGTTAAGTGGGCTCATCTTGATATTGCTGGTGTTGCATGGGATAAAATAGGCAAAAATCCAATTTGTCCAAAAGGTGCTACTGGTTATGGAGTGCGTTTATTGAATCAGTTTATTGCTGATAACTATGAAATTAAATAAAAAACCTTATATATTTGTAGTAGGTAATGAGAAAGGTGGTGCTGGCAAAACCACCTGCTCTATGCATTTAATTGTAGGATTACTTGATAAAAACTATAAAGTAGCAAGCATTGATGCTGATTCAAGACAGAATTCATTAACTTCTTATCTAAATAATCGAAAAACATATAATGAAAAAAATATTTCTCATGCAGTAGACATGCCTATACATGTTCATTTACATGAAATAGTGAATGATTCAATCGATCAGAAAAATAAACTAGAAAAAGAATTTTTTGAAAAAGTAATTAATGATGCAATTGATTTAGCAGTAGACTACATAGTCATTGATACACCAGGCAGTTATACTAACTATTCCAGAATCGCTCATTCCTATGCAGATACAGTAATCACGCCTGTTAATGATAGTTTTGTTGACTTAGATGTGATGGCTAAATTTAATGATGAAGGCAATAATATTGCGCACCCATCTATATATAGTCAAATGTTATGGGAACAAAAAATGGAAAAAGCATCGCGTGATGGAACTTCCATTAATTGGATTGTGCTTCGTAATCGCTTGAGTAATTTAAATGCTTCTAATCAACGTAATGTATCTGAAGCATTAGAAAAGCTAGCAAAACGTATTTCTTTTAAAATTGTACCAGGTTTTAGTGAGCGAGTAATATTTAGAGAATTATTTCCTGTTGGACTTACGTTAATCGACCTAAAAAAAGCTAATTTCAATAAATCTTTTAGTATATCCCATGTTGCAGCTCGTCAAGAGCTTCGAAATTTTTTGGATAGTTTAGGAATAAAATAAAGATTATTATGATATCATATATAGCAGCATCAATTGCAGGCAGCTTAGGAATTATTTGTATCTACTTATCTTATAGTAGAATCAAAATTAAAATTCAGCTTGATTTCACAATTCAGCAACTAAATGATTTAAAAATTGAAAATCAAACTCATGAAGCTGAAAAAATTGATAATATTCATCAAATTGAACAACTATCTGGTCAATTAAAATATCAAGAACATTTAATCGAGGAATTTAATAAATTAAAGGCAGAATCAAATGAAAGTGCAAAAGCTGCATTGTTTGATTTAGGCAATCAATTATCGCAACAACTTATTGAAATACATAAAAAAGAAAATCTTGAAAGCCGCAATTTAACTGAAAAAAACATCAAGGAAACAACGTCAAAATTTAATCAAGAATTTGAAAGAATAGTTAGTATAGTCGGTTCTCTTAATAAAGAAGTGACGCAATCCAAGGATACGGTGGATATTATTAAAAACGCCCTATTATCTCCGTCTGGTGCTGGCAGTCTTGCTGAAATCACTTTAGAGAATATCTTAAAATCCTCAGGTCTTCGAACTAAGCTTGATTTTATTATGCAATATAATATCAACAGTGAAGGTGAGCAATCATCCTTAAGACCAGATGCGATTATATTTCTTCCCAATAATCGTTTAATGATTGTTGATGCTAAAGCTTCTAAATTTTTAGTCGATGATCAAGATGATTTAAAAAATTTAGCTAAAACAATGAATATTCATTTAAAATCGCTTTCAAGTAAAAATTATGCAGATAGTTTAAAAAAAGATATGCAGGGTAAACAAATTTTTCTAACAAATATTGTTACATTAATGTTTGTTCCTTCAGAGCATGCAATCGAAAAGATTATAAAAGCTGATAATGATTTTATGCATAAAGCTTGGAAAGCTAATATTTTTCCAGTCGGACCATCGGGATTGATGAATATTTTATCATTTGCTAAATTTCAAATTTCAGAACAAATGATGATTCATAATCATTTACAAATAATTGAAGAAGTAAAAAAATTGATTAGCTCAGTTGGCACAATGACTGAACATTCTCTAAAACTTGGCAACAGCATTTCAAATGCTGTTAATCATTACGATAAATTTGCTGCCTCTTTTAATAGCAACTTTTTATCAAAAGCACGAAAATTAAGCTCAATGGGCATCGAAGGTGGGCTAAAGAAAAACCAAGAATCATTAAAACGCTTACAGCTATTTATTTCTAAATCTGATTTAATTGAAGTTGAACCTGAGACAGAAATAAAAAAACTTATTGATTCTGATTGACTCTTATTTTGATATAGTAAATCACATATTCTTCCTATTGAAAGAAAATTATTGATTCTATATTTTAATCATCCCAATCTTCATCGGTTGAAGTGGGTATATCAATAATTTTCTGCTTCGGATCTTTTGGTTTCGTAGTGGAATTATTTGATTGCGCCTTCTGAAGTAAACTATTTGCCACGCCACCACCAAATGGACTCTTGCTTGCGCTCTTATCTATTGAAGTAGCTGTATTAGGTGTAGCTGTACTAGGTGTAGCTGTACTAGGTGCAGCAACTGATTTTAATGCCTTACCAGGATTTTTAATTGCATCAAGTAGCGCCGTGCTATTATTTCCCGCGCTAGTAGGCACAGGTTTCGGTGCTTTTTTAATTGGTGTTATTTTACCCCAATTTCCTCCAATAGAAGGCGGCGGTGGAATAGATGGAAGCTGTGGCGGTGGTGGTGGCGGCATTACTCCTGGGGGTAAGGTTATTGGTACTGTCGGTGGTGGTGGCGCAGTTGGTATCGGCGCTACAACCTTACCCAATGGGGGCATAGTCGCATTCACTTTAGCTAGTTTTTGTGCTTCTATTAATTTAGCAGCTTGTTGTTTTTCAATTTTTATTTTATCTTGAACCATTTGATCAACTTTTTTAGCATCATATTTGATTATAATAAATTCATCATCTGCATACTTAATTAATTTTTTAATATTATTATCAATAATCTTTTGGCTTGCAGCGTCAAACTTTAAACTTTCTTTTTTAACATCTACTATTACGTTTAAAAGTTGATCTGACCCTATTTTTTTATCTTTAACCACTACTTGTTCAATAATTGTTTTGATTGTTGTTTTGTCGCTATTAATAACCTCTTTTGCAATTTTTTGTAATTTATCTTCAGTTGAAAGAGATTTAAATTCTTTTTTAATTTGATCACCCCCAGAAACAGCAGCTCTTCTTTTAGACATTTCTTGATTCATTATCTGCGCATTATTTGTAGCCATATTTGAATTAGTAGGCACTACAAGCGATTTAAGTTTTGGCTTTAATGTTATACCATCTTTTATTGCTTCTGATACAGATTTTACAGGCGTTACTGTGGCTGCAGTGGTTACACCTTTACTTGTTTTGGATACTCCTGCACTCGCTCCTCCTCCTAATGGTGGTGGTGGCGGTGGTGGCGGCACTGTTCCCACTGGAAGCGTTATTGTTGGTGGCGTTATTTTTGATTTTTTATTTTTGCCCCCTGTTTTTATTGGATGATGAGTAGTTTTAGCTGGATGGTGAGGCACTGGAGGATGGTGCGGTACTTTAGGAGCATGTGGTACTATAGGAATTTTTTTAGGCATTTTAGTTGGTAATGGCAGGACAGGTGCTGGCGGGGCTGCAATTGGCACTCCTCCTAACGCTGGTACCCCTCCTGTTGGTGCTGCTCCTGTAGATTTTAGTTTTACACCGTTTAGTAAATCTGCTAAAGATTTTGTTGACACTGGCGGCGGTGCAGCTACTGGCGGTGGTGGGATTGGTATTCCTACCGCTGGCGCTCCTGGCAATGGTGGAGCTGGTGGTATCCCTCCTGCTGGTACTGGCACTCCTCCTGCTGCTGGGGCTGCCGCTGGCGCTCCTGGCAATGGTGGAGCTGGTGGTATCCCTCCTGCTGGTACTGGCACTCCTCCTGCTGCTGGGGCTGGAGCTGGCGCTCCTGGCAATGGTGGAGCTGGTGGTACCCCTCCTGCTGGTACTGGCACTCCTCCTGCTGCTGGTGCTGCCGCTGGCGCTCCTGGCAATGGTGGAGCTGGTGGTATCCCTCCTGCTGGTACTGGCACTCCTCCTGCTGTTGGTGCTGCCGCTGGCGCTCCTGGCAATGGTGGAGCTGGTGGTATCCCTCCCACTGGCGCTGGTGCTCCTCCCACTGGCGCTGGTGCTCCTCCCACTGGCGCTGGTGCTCCTCCCACTGGCGCTGCTGGTGCTCCTGGCAATAGCAAAGATGGTGCTGACGGTGACAATGACGGAGATGGCGCTACTGGCATTATTGAATTTTCAACAATTTCCTCTATTTCATTGCTAGTTAACTCATCATCAAATGATTCTTCTTCATCATTAATTTGGTTATTTTGTGTAATTAAACTTGAATTTGAAGACTGGTCAATTACTCTTTCAACTAAATTTGGTAAATATTTTTCAATTGAAACACTCTGCTCCTCACTTTCTAGTATAAATGCTTCATCTGAATCAACTTTGGTAACCGCGACTTCAAAAATTAAATTTTCAAGTTGTTTTGATTCCTCACTATTTAGTTGATAATTATCAATTAATATTGGAATTATTAAATCTGTTGCTTGAGGTATAAATGCTTTATTTTTTATTAATTTAATTACCTGTTTAGTTGTATAAGGTGTTTCAAAAGAACCATCTCCTTCATAATTTTCATTATTACTAATACCTATAAAAATAATATTTTTAACTTCTTGTTGTTTATAAAATATTTGGGTGTTAATCTCAGCATCTTGAGAAGATGATGTGACAATATCAATATCTCGTACTATATTATCCATCATTCGTTTTTTAATTCCTGTTAATTTTAGATTTTTAGCATCACGATCTAAAGAAATTCGCATGCTTAATCCTATAAAATTACTCCAATCTTTTTTATTTTTTCTATTACTACCTAATGATAAAATAAGTTCTGCATCCCGCTGATTAAAAATATAATTTAATATGGGCTGCTCGAGGCGGAATACCACACCTATATTTTTGCCTATATTTTTTTTCTGAAAATTGTATCTAGTTATATAAAATTTTGTCTCAAATTTATTATTTAATTTGGGAAAGAAGCCAAAAATAGGCACACCAAATTCTACATCATATCCATTAAAAGCATGTTCTTCTACAGCTGCTTTTTTAACGCCATATACGAATGTTTTATTACGAACTAATTCGACTGATGCAGGTTTTACGATTTTTTTCTTATTTTGAGGTATGTATAAATTATATCGCCAATCAAGATAATTGCTTAATAGCTCAACGCCTATCGTCCATTGATTTACAGCAAAATTATTTTTTGTAATTGCTCTGTCATAATAATTATAAATACCTAAAATCCATTTATCGTTAAAATTATGTCTATATGCTAAACCTAAATTGTACTCGCTATTTTGTCTGTTATCTCCTTTGATTTTCAAATCTAATAAAAATAAATCATTATTATTTTGTAAAAAAGGAGATAAAAAATTTATTTCACCAATCTTTCTGTTTCTATTTCCAATAGTTGACAAATGAACAATAGAAGAATAATTATTTACTTCTCTATCCTCTGCATTACTAGCGGTAATAGAATTTAGCACTAAACCACATAATAAATACATCGTCTTTTTATGTTGAGACATTCACATGGCAGATTATAATTTATTTAATAAAATCACTTATTTCAATTTTTTCTTACGTTTTTTTGGTATGTTTTCAACAGCCTTTTTCTCTTCTTCCTCTATCTCTTCTTCACCATCGGATACAACCTCTTCTTCCTCTATCTCTTCTTCACCATCGGATACAACCTCTTCTTCCTCTATCTCCTCTTCACCATCGGATACAGCCTCTTCTTCCTCTATCTCCTCTTCACCATCGGATAC